>CAYUFL010000055.1:0-8453 GCA_964444065.1 uncultured Lachnospiraceae bacterium | reverse complement strand
GTGATAATTCAACACTGCGTTCTTTTTTTTGCAGTTCACTGAGATACTCTGACAATTCATCATTCAGCGTAACATTTTCAATCAGCAGTATTTTGCCTGTGGGATATTCTCTTTGGATAAAATCGATCGTGCTTTTATTGTCGCAGGGCACAGATACAATACCACCCAGTTCCGAAGGATCAATGCGGATTGTCATAAACAACTCCCAGTGTAAAGTAATACAGTTATTGTAATGCATTATGCTCATAAATTCAAATTGATTTGGAAATAATAATTCCGTTTGTGAAAAATGAATGAATTATGATATAATCAACGCAAAGGAGTTCATTATGAACGAAATATATACCAGAAGAAGTACAAGAAATTTTACGGGTGCAAAAATCTCGAAGGAAGATTTGATCGAAATTGTAAAATCCGGTATGAATGCACCGTCCGGCAAAAATCGCCAGGCATGGCAGTTCGTTATTTTTGATGATGCGGAATTGATCGATCAGATGGTTGCATTCGCGCCGAACTGGAAACCGCTGGAAGGCGCAGGCCAGGGTATTATCGTATGCGGGGATTTAACGATAAACGACGATCCTTTTTATAATTTTGTGGACTGCTCGGCGGCCACGCAGAATATTCTTCTGAAGGCAGAAGAAATGCAATACGGAACCTGTTGGCTGGGAATTGCTCCAAGCCTTGAAAAAGCAGAACAGGTAAGAAAACTTTTCAATATGCCTGCGAGTTTTCTTCCGGTGAATCTGATTGCGATCGGAATGAAGAATGAAAAAAAAGAATCGAACAATCGCTACTTAAGCGAAAGGGTTCATTTTGGAAAATTTCAATCATAGAGGAAAAGATGCCCCTGTTGAGGCATCTTTTTTTGTTACACCAATCAAAAAATAACAGGATCGAAAGTATCGATCCTGTTATGAAAATTATCCTTTTTTGATATCATACGGCCAACTTCTGATACCGCCCATATTGGATACATTCGTATATCCCATCTGGCAAAGAACGCTGCATGCGCTGGATGCACGTGCTCCGCTCAGACAGTATAAAATGATCTCCTTATCTTTGTCTTTTGCTGTCTTTTCAATCTGAGCAATTTGGTCAAGCGGAATATTTTTACTGCCCGGAATATGACCTTGCTTGTATTCATCTTTTGAACGGACATCAAGAAGCAGTGCGTCTTTGTTTTGGTTCAAACGTTCTTTCGTTGCCTGCGCCGAAATTGATTTATAACTTTTTGTACCGAATAATCCTTCAAACATATTGTTACCTCTGTGCTTTTTGTCATATTATACTAAACTCAAAAAAGCATTCCGTAACTATGTCACGTAAAAGCCTCCGAGTGTAACTCGGAGGCTTTTACCGTTGCTATTTTATTGTTCGAAGGTTATTTTTCAGCATCGTCATCCTTATCAAAGATATCTCCGATTTTATCCCCGATTTTGTCTTTTAAGTCAGAAGCTTTATCTTTTAATGAATCAAAAGCATCTTCTGCTTTATCTTTTAACTGCTCGGTTTTTTCTCCTGCTTTTTCTTTCCAATCATCAGCAGTATCTGCAGCTTTATCCTTTAATTCTGCGGCTTTCACTTCAGCTTTGTCCTTCAGTTCCTCGGCTTTGTCGCCGGCTTTATCTTTCAGTTCAACAGCTTTTTCCTTCAGATCATCAAAAACTTTGTTCAGATCGTCTTTTAATTCACCCATAGTTTTTCTCCATTCAATTCTTTTGTTTTATTATATCATATGTCAATTATTATCGAATCATTTTTTTGATTATAATCTAATATTAACAATAATTGCATGTGAATCTTACAGAAAATACAGGGTGAACGGAGAAATTCACGCTCAATATTCAACAATTGGGGGTTGACACCTTGTTTGGAAAAAGCTATATTTAGTAAAAACAACGAAGGCGTCCATAAACGCCTTTTTCTGTATATCCAATCGGTGCTTTGACGACAGGCAGAAAAGCGAAAACGGGGCTGATGAAGGTGTGAATATGTACAGTATCGGGGTTGATATCGGAACAAGCACAACAGAGATCATGATCAGTAATATCTGCATATCAACGAAACTGGGGAGTTCTCTGCTTCCGGTTACTTGCGTTGATCACGTGCAAATGGTTTACCAAAGTCCTGTTTTTTTCACACAGTTGCAAAAAAATGGGCTGATTGATTTTGACGGAATCAAAGAGAAAATATGCTATGCACTTGATCAGAGCGGAATTCCGAAAGAGAAGATCAAGACCGGCGCTGTGATTATTACAGGTGAAACGGCGAGAAAAGAAAATGCGCGGCAGGTTAACAAGACACTATCCGAATATTTGGGAGATTTTGTCGTTGCGACGGCCGGAGCGAAATTGGAGTCTGTTCTGGCGGCACGCGGAGCCGGGATTTATGAAGAGTCAAAGAAAAAAAATAAAAAAATTCTGAATCTGGATATCGGCGGCGGGACGTTGAATGCGGCGGTATTTGACAAAGGAGAATTGGCACAGACTTTTGCAATGGATATCGGGGCACGTCTGATCCGATTTGACAGCGATATGCGTATCACATACATATCGGATCGAATCCAATTTATTATTGACGCAACAGGTCTTTCGATCACGCTGGGAGAACCCGTGCAATGGGAATCGCTGGAGCGCTTGTGTGAATCTTTGGCAGATGATTGTCTGCAGGCGTGTGGACTGAAAATGATAACGGAAGAAGCTAAGCGCTTATATATAACAGAATTGGTTGTTCCCGAAGGGATTGATTTTTTTTCTGTTTCGGGTGGTGTGGGTGCGTGTATGGGCGATTGTTCGGGGTACGGCGATACCGGTATTCTGTTTGAAAAGTCACTTGAATATGGTGATATCGGACCGATTTTGGGGCAGAAACTGAAAAATGCATTTAGACCTTTTGCCAAACAACTGTTCATTCCGAAAGAGAACATTATGGCGACCGTGATCGGTGCGGGGAATCACACCTTATCAGTCAGCGGAAGTACGGTTGGATTTGACGAGAAAATTCTTCCGATCAGAAATATACCGATTATGAAATCAGATGCACCGCCGCAGAATTGGTGTAATCTTGCAGAAGAAACTGCGCCTTTCATGGTGCTTTACGAAGATGATACTCCGGCGTTGGGAATAATAGGCAAACGAAGTCCCACTTACACCGAATTAAAGATTTTAGCGGCCCAGATCGTGCAGCTCTACAAAATGAAACAAGGTGCCATTATCGTATTGATGCAGGAAGATTTTGCAAAAGCGCTGTATCAGATGATTCGACTGCAAACCCATTGTGCGAAACCCGTTATTTGTTTGGACGGAGTTGATTTCGGGCGGGGAGACTATATTGATATCGGAAAACCGGTCGGTTACGCTGTGCCGATTGTGATTAAAACATTGTTATACAACTCATAAGTTTTGCATATATGCATTTCCGGAATTTGAAACATAATTTATTCGAAGTATGCAAGACAAAATAGGAGATATCCGAAAAATCGGAATAGATGTTCGCATACCATGGTGGTCTGCAGGGAGTAAAAAATGAAGTTGAAAACAACATTATTGGGGAAAACGTATCAATTCCATTCGATAAAAGAAGTATTGGCAAAATCCAACGAAGTAAAAGCCGGTGACAGGCTCGCCGGTATTGCTGCTGCCGATGCGGCAGAACGGGTTGCGGCAAAGGTAGTATTGGCAGATTTGACCGTTTCTGATTTGCGTAACAATCCAATGGTGTGTTATGAACGGGATGAAGTGACAAGAGTAATTCAGGATGCGGTCAATGAGAAATCATATTGTAAAATCAATGCAATGACGATCGGTGAACTTCGAGAATTTATCTTGGAATCTCCAAGCAGAGCAATAGAAAGTATTCGGGATGGATTGACAGCGGAAGTGATTGCGGGAGTCGCAAAACTGATGAGCAATCTGGATCTCGTTGTCGCATCAAAGAAATTAATTGTGACGGCTACCTGCAATACGACGATCGGTCTTCCCGGGACGTTGGCTTCCAGATTGCAACCGAATCATCCGACAGACAGTGTGGAAGGGGTTATGGCTTCGGTATTTGAGGGTATCTCCTACGCCAGCGGAGACGCAATGATCGGGCTGAATCCTGCGATCGATACTGTGGATCAGACCGATAAGATACTGAGCGCATTCCGTGATTTTATTGATCAATGGAAAATACCTACGCAGAATTGCGTACTCTCGCATATGACAACACAAATGGAGGCATTGAGACGGGGAAGTCCGATGGATTTGATGTTTCAGTCAATTGCGGGTTCTCAAATATCCAATACTGCATTCGGAATCAGTACATCCATGATCGATGATGCCTATGCGATGATGAAAGAGCTGAAAAGTTCCAAAGGCCCGAATTTTATGTATTTTGAAACAGGGCAAGGTTCTGAACTGTCCTCCGAAGGGCATAACGGTGCGGATCAGTTGGTTATGGAAGCGCGTTGCTACGGGTTTGCGAAACGCTACCATCCTTATTGTGTCAATACCGTGGTTGGATTTATCGGTCCCGAATATCTTTATGACGGGGCACAGGTGATCCGCGCAGGTCTGGAGGATCATTTTATGGGAAAACTTACGGGAGTACCGATGGGGTGCGATGTTTGTTATACGAATCATATGAGAGCCGATCAGAACGATTTGGAGAATTTGGGTATGCTCTTGTCCAATGCAGGAACTAATTTTATCATGGGAATTCCCGCAGGAGATGATATCATGCTCATGTATCAATCATCTTCGTATCATGATGTGGCAGCTTTAAGAGAAATCAGCAATAAGCGTCCAATGCCTGAATTTGAAAAGAGAATGGAAGAGTTGGGCATTATGAAAGACGGAAGGCTTACTGAGAGATCGGGAGATCCATCCATCTTTGCTCGGGAGGTACTGGGATGAGGGAAGATGAAGTAAGAGACATTTCGGCCGTTGATTTATCCAAAGGTCTATCCATTCAGAACTCCTCTGATTACGATATTTGTGCGGCGCTGAAAAAACGCACAATGGCCAGGATTTGTGTAGGCAAAGCAGGATGCAGGATGAAAACAGAGACCTATTTACGGTTTCGGGCTGATCATGCAGTTGCGATGGATGCGGTATTATCTGAGGCTGATGAAACGATCCCTGAATCATTTGGTTTTTTAAAAGTGCAAAGTTTATGTGCCGATAAAGACGAATATATCACAAGACCTGATTTGGGCAGGCGTGTTTCCGAAGAAACACTGATGCGGATCAAAGAACAATGCACACACAATCCGGATGTGCAGATTATTGTCGGTGACGGTCTGAGTGCGCCTGCGATTGGAGCGAATCTCTCGGATATTTACCCGATGTTAACGGACGGATTGAAATCGGAGGGTTATCTTTTGGGCAATCCGATTTATGTGAGATATGCCAGAGTGGCCGTAATGGATCAAATCAGTGAAGTGCTGAATGCCAAAGTAACAATCATTTTAATCGGAGAGAGACCGGGACTTGCGACAGGGAGAGCATGAGCGCATATTTGGCTTATGAATCCGGAACGCAAAAACCAGAATCCCAAAGAAATGTCATATCAAATATTCACAAGAATGGCATACCTCCTGTGGAAGCAGGGGCACAAATTGTTTCGTTTATTGCGAAAATGATGAGAGAGAAGATCAGCGGTGTCGATTTGAAATTATAAGTATAAACTGTACACAAGGAAACGCCGCGTTTCTTAGGGATACCAAAATGTATGTTCTTCATGTTTCGCAGATGCTGGTCAATGACACAGCAGAGCGGGTATGATTTCGATTTACTTTCGGATACACTGCGAATTCTTGCATTATATTCAGTATATATAATAGATGCCACGAGAAAACCCACCTGAATAGGTGGGTTTTCTCGATTTTAAAGGACTTTATGAAAATTGTCGTAGTTAGCAATTAAGTTAATAAACAACTTCAAAATATCTGAGGATTACCTTTTCGGGGAGTCTTACAGCAGAACAAATAAAGATCGATTGCTCCATCCAACGGAGGTTTTCCGAATACACTTCAAATTTCGGTACTGTTGCAAAGTAGATGTATTTAGGATCGACGATGTTGCCTGCGGCAACTTCGGCGGCAAATGCGGGATCTACTCTGCGAATGCCGTCGTTTTGAATATATACAGTTTCTCCGGTATCCAACTCAATTCCGTATCGTGCAGAAAGATCAACAAATCCATCGGGTCTGATGATTTGGCTGTCAACGCCGCCTTCCATGAGCTTGCCGCTGATTTTTCCGCTCACGACACCGCCGCCAGGAACAACAATCAACTGTCTTCTTCCGTGTTTTGTATCCTGACCGACCACGATCGGCTTGTTCAAGCCGGCTTCCAATTTGAAGACTTCTTCCAGTTTCGGGTTTGGTAATGCATTTAAATCCATATCATATCTCCTGAAATTATAATTTTTATTATATGGCTCGAATTCGATAAACAATGGTTGCATTATAAGCCCGTGCAAAAAAGGGTGTCAATAGATATTATGACATGAAAATTGAAATGGATGCTGAGTGTGCAAATTGCACTGCGGACATTGTCAATATTGAGGCATTCGCATAAACATGTGTAATCACACGTTTTGCACACCTTTATATAATTGACACTATTTTCAAATTATGATAAATTTTAGCAAATAAATCATTTTTAATATTAATTAAAATTTTGTTCGATTACAAAACGATCCATATTTGGTAAATGTAAACTTTTTAAAGTTTTCATAAAAATATTTATTTTAGGAGGTCTTATGAAGAAAGACTTAAGTAAAAGCCTGAAAATCTTTTACGGTATTGGTGATTTGCTATTCACCTTAATGTCGAGTATTGAAGGTTATTTCTTTACCTTTTTCTTGACAAATCTGGCTATGTTCCCGTTGGCAACTGTAGCATTTATTACTACGGTAGCCAGCACGATCGATGCGTGTCTCTCATGGGTTTATGGCGCGATTTTGAACAGTGTTAAGCCGATGAAATATGGACGCTATCGCTCATGGCTGATTCTGCTACCTTGGACGGTACCGTTTATCTACGCTTTCCAATTTATGAAAATCGGCGATGGCACAATGAGCATCGTTATCATCATTGCAGCTACAGTTTTAAGTCATATGCTGTGGAATATCGGATATGTTGCAAATGTATCAATGATATCGGTTGCGGCAAAAACCCCGGAAGATCGATCTCAGCTCGCAGCAACTAGGGGTGCATGGAGTAACGTTGCGAAAGTTATTTTTGCATATGTTGTCGTTCCTGCAGCGACCTTATTTGCTGGAATCGTCGGCGAAGTCAATAAATACGCCGCAGCAGCGTTTGTTTTCGGTATTATCATGGCAGTCGGATATTTCATTCACTTTAAAATGTTTGACGGTTACGAAGAAACCGGTGCGGAAGAAATGGCCAAACCGAAAGCAGATCAAGCGAAAACAAGCGTCGGCGATCTGGCAAAAACATTGTTCACCAATGTCCCGTTGCTTATGCTGATTCTTGCCGATCTGTCTAGATGGATGTTTAACTTCGTTCTTGCAGGTATCGCGATTTATTACTTCAAATATGTTGCACAGGCTCCCGCGCTGTATTCGACTTATATCATGATCGTTAACCTGATTGGTGTTGTCGGTGCTTACACAGGTAAATTCTGGGCGAACAAATTGTCTACAAGAACAGCGGTTATCGTGAACTTCATTATTATGACGGTCGCTTTGGTGATTTGTAAATTTGCTTGGGCTACGCTCGGACCGATCGGTGTAATCGTATTGCTTTGTATCGGACAATATGGTTACGGCGCAAACTATTCGTTGATCCCGGCACTGTTTGCGGATTGTGTTGTTTACGGAGAATGGAAAACCGGTAAAAATGCGTCCGGTTGGATTATGGGACTGCAGAACCTGCCGTTGAAAGTTGCAATTGTAACCAGAGGTATCATCATCTCAGCGTGTTTGGCAGCAGCTAATTTCGATGCGAAAATCAACCCCGCTGATGCAACGCAAGCGCTCAAAGATGGTATTGCAAACGGCTTCTTCCTGATCCCTGCAATTGCTACTTTGATCAGTGTACTGTTGTTGGTCTTTGGATTCAAATTGACCAAAGAAAAGGTATTGTTATATCAGTCTGAAATTAACAGCCGAAAAAATTAGTCAATCAAGCTTTGCTCATTACAGTATTGATCTGTAATGATATAAGACTGTTGAAAATAAAACGTTTTGAATTTTAAAAGTAAAAGTAGGCATGAAACAAACATGTCTACTTTTAGCTGTGTTTGGGTACAAGGATTGATTCTGTTGGTTTTCTAGCTGCAACGGAAACGGAGTTTGTTGAATAATAGCGATATGATTTCCAAAAAAAGAAAGAGCTATGTGTTTTGCAACTAAAATAGGAGTTCCATTCATCGCAATTTAGAAGATAAAGAATGAACAAAACTACTAAACAAAGATATTCTCCCATCTATCTGATATAA
>CAYUFL010000054.1:6695-8830 GCA_964444065.1 uncultured Lachnospiraceae bacterium | reverse complement strand
TGCTATGTACTCGGCAACCGTTGATTACGGCGAATGGAAAACCGGCAAAAATGCGTCGGGTTGGATTATGGGACTGCAGAACCTGCCTTTGAAAGTCGCAATTGTAACAAGAGGTATCATCATCTCCGCGTGTTTGGCAGCAGCTAATTTCGATGCGAAAATCAATCCCGCTGACGCAACACAAGCGCTTAAGGATGGTATTGCAAACGGCTTCTTCCTGATCCCGGCGATTGCTACTTTGATCAGCGTACTGCTTTTGGTCTTTGGATTCAAATTGACCAAAGAAAAAGTATTGTTATATCAATCGGAAATTGACAGCCGAAAAAATTAGTCAATCAAGCCTTATTCGTTACAGCATGGATATGTAACATAATAAGACGGTTGAAAATAAAACGTTTTGAAAGTAGGCATGAAATAAACATGCCTACTTTTAGCTGTATTTTGATAAAAGAAACATTTAAATTGTTTCTTTTCGTTGTAAGTAGCGCAACTTAACTCTTAGAACAGCGACAAATTTTCGACTAAGCCATGGAACGTACTGCTCAGCAATTACAATGATAAATCCAGTTGATAATATGTATAGATCAAGGCGGAACAAAATCATTAAATAAAGATAATTGGCCAAATATCTGCTATAATAAAGGTACAAAATTTAGATGCAGTATCAATTGGTTTTGGAAGGTGAAATAACAAATGAAGATCAATATGTATATTTTATCAGAAGAATTGAACGCAGACTTGTTTCATAATGGAACGGTTCAATCGATGCCGTTAAACATATCAGGGTTCAAATTGTTGGATTCCAATTGTTTCAATACGTTTTACGATGATGTACTTTATATCATGGACAGCAAAACGATTTTGGAACGCTGCAATGCGCTTAAAGATGAATGCATCTTATCTATCGGAACACTGTCCGAAAACATTATCAGATCATTGATCAAGCAGAATTGCATGATTATAGTAATGGACGGCAGTTCGTTAATTGAGTGCGTTAATAAAGTACAAATGATTTTTAATAAATACTCTGTGTGGAGTGAGCGATTATTAAGTGCGTGCATTAATAATGAAGCAATTGGAAAAGTGTTTGATATTGCGTTGGAAATGTTTCCGAATCCATTTTATTTGATGGATGAAACGCGTGTTGTACTCCTGACGGCAGGGAAGATACCGAACAAAATTGAAAACACAATGTGGGCATATATGCTGCCGCATGGTCGTTTTGATTTTGACAAGTATACGCAAGACAACAAAAAAACAGATATTGAAAACCAATTAAGAACGAATGATGCAATGTGGTATACAAAAAAAGAAAGAAAATATCCTTTCTTTTTTAAAAGCATGAAACTGAATCTTGAAGATAACAATCTGTATGGCGAATTGGGAATGATTGAAACCTATGAACCGTTGACAGACGCGAAATTTTCACTTTTTGCTTATGTTGCTGAGAATATAGAAAACTATATGCGTTCACAAAACAAAGTCTGCGACATACACTATTCCGGCTGTATTTTTGCGCAGTTGTTAAAAGGAAAATTTCTTGATGAGAGACTGATAACGGATCGTCTGATGAAAAAGGGGTGGGTTTCGCAAGATGCGTATTACGTGCTGAATTTTATCAAGCACGAAAATCCCGAATCTAAAATCATCAATTACTATATTTCCTGTCTCGAATCGATTTATCCGAATACGATCAAGATAAATTTTAACGATACGATTGTCGTAATTCTCAGGGTTGCTGATTATGAATATCTTACGCCTTCGACGTATTCTGCTCATCTGGAATTTCTTCGTGAGTCAAAATTCAGCTGCGGGGTAAGTCAGATTTTCAATGACATAAATAAACTGTATGTTTATTATCGCCAAAGTGCGGCTGCCGCAGAATACGGCATTGCAATTGCGAATTTCAGGATGCCGAATTATTTCAGACAGTGTTATTTTCAGTATCTGATATCATTTCTCGGTTCGTCGAAAGATCGAGAAATCGCATGCGATCCCCGTGTCATAAGGCTTAAAGAATTTGATATCGCCAATAATACAGAATATATACGAACGTTATATACTTTTTTGCTCAACGGTTCGAGTAAAACAAAAACAACCGAAGTTCTTTATCTGCATCGGAACACACTGGCGAA
>CAYUFL010000054.1:567-6595 GCA_964444065.1 uncultured Lachnospiraceae bacterium | reverse complement strand
AAAAAATGGAGCTGATGATAGGAATCGAACCTACAACCTGCTGATTACAAATCAGCTGCTCTACCGTTGAGCCACATCAGCGACGATCATTATTATAACTGATCAATCACGAAAAATCAAGTATTTTTAATGCACATTGAACGGATATCAATAAGCAATAATCTGCCGCGGATTCTGACTGTATCATATCCGTGTACGTAGCTTTCCAAAGTAAGACAACATCAATTTGGCAGGTCGGGTGGTTTAAAGAAATGTTTGTAAACGGTTACATTTGAATATATTGTATATTCCACATGTTTTTCGGTGAATTTAAACGTTTTCTATCCGAATTCGCGCTCATTCAAAATTCAACAAATAGAGAACGTTTAACATTGAATCATTGCCGGAAAAAAATAAATATCGGCTGTTTTTCCTGTTTCCTTCCTATAATAATTATGTTAGTATGACGTTGTTAGTAAAAAAAAGTCTAAAATCTGGTAAAAAACAGTAAAAACAGAATATCTGTTTCGGATCGTGGATTTTAAATCAATGATAGAGGCATATTGATGAAAATAAGCGATGTTGCAAGAATTTTGGATGCAATCATCCTGACCCCGTTAACCGATGATGACAAAGACATTACGCATGCATTCGGTGCAGATCTCATGAGTGATGTATTGAGGTACTCTCCGGACAACTGTCTTATGCTGACCGGATTGACCAATATCCATACGTTGCGTACTGCAGAGATGACCGGAATACAGTGCATACTTTATGTCCGCGGGAAAATGCCGGACAAGGAAATTATTGCTGAAGCTAAGCAGGAAAACATTGTTCTGCTCTTTACATCAAAAACGATGTTCGAAGCTTGCGGCATCCTGTATTGCAACGGAGTCAAGGCAAAATCAGAGCAATGATTTCAGAGGTAATATGCCATGAAAAATTCATACGATATCAAATTTGATATTGCATCGGGAGATTTCTCGAATGCCGGAAAAGCTTCGCGCAATATTAAGAGCACTTTGCAAAAACTTGGTATTGAGCAGAGTATTATACGTAAAATAGCGGTTGCCACATATGAAGCCGAAATGAATATGATTATTCATTCTTTTGGCGGAGAGATCCGCATGAGGATTGAACCCGATATGGTGAAAATAATTGCTGAAGATAGCGGTCCCGGAATTGAAGATGTCCAGAAGGCAATGATGGAAGGATTCTCGACCGCACCTCAGGAAGTGAGAGAGATGGGTTTTGGCGCAGGGATGGGTTTGCCAAATATGAAATTAAACGCGGACAGTTTTATGATACATTCGAAAAAGACGAAGGGCACGACAATATCGATGACTTTCGTCATTTAGGAGATTGTTAAGTGAATAAAAAACATTCGGTTACTTTAGATGTCGATAAGTGCAAAGGATGTACAACCTGTCTGCACAACTGTCCGACAAAGGCAATTCGTGTCAGAAACGGGAAAGCCGTCATACTTCAGGAAAAATGCATTGATTGCGGTGAGTGCATCCGTGTATGTCCGCATCAGGCAAAGTCAGCATTGACAGACAAGATAGTCAGTATTGATCAGTATAAAATCAAGATTGCGATCGTTCCCCCGACAATGATGGGGCAAATGGATTCATCCATGTCGGTTGATCAGATATTATCCGAAATTAAGAATATCGGATTCGACGAAATATATGAAGCCGCTTATGGCGCAGAAATCGTCGGAAAAGCAATTCAGTACGAATTGCAGACGCATGCGGATCAGATGTTGATTTCTTCGGCATGTCCGACAATCGTTCGCTTAATTCAGGAAAAATTCCCGCTGCTTGTATCAAATATCGTTTCGCTGAAAGCGCCGATTTATGTGACAGCAGAAAAAATACGCAGAGATATGATTGCGCAAGGGTTTCAAAATGAAGATGTCGGAATTTTTTTCATTACGCCATGTGCGTCAAAAGCGACAGAGATATTCAATGAGCAGAATCCAAAATTGAAAATCAATGGTGCAATCTCGATCAATGATATTATTTGGGAGATCAAAAGACAAAAATCCGATCAAACAAAGCATGCGCAAAGCGTCAAGTCGTTTCAGGGACTTAACTGGGCTATCAGCGGCGGAGAAACTGCCTTTCTTGATAAGAAACAGACACTTCATGTAAACGGTATCCCAAATGTAATGAAAGTGCTGGAAGAGGTCGAACGAGGTCGATTTCCGGATGTAAAATATCTGGAGTTACTGGCTTGTATCGAAGGTTGCGTCGGCGGTTGTCTGACGGTCGAGAACCCGTTTGTTGCAAAAAAGCGAATTTCTTTGAAAGTGGAAGAATTGAAACAGGAGAATCTTGAAGGAGTCATCAGCCAGCAGCAAGTCGAAAAAATATATTGCGAAGGACTTCTTACGAGAGAATCTATTCTGCCGAAGGACTGCAAACCGATTCATGAAGATCGATCGGAAGCATTAAAAAAAATAATCGCAATTGAGGAATACTGTGATCGACTGCCTGGATTTGACTGTGGTTCCTGCGGAGCGCCGGGATGCCGCGCACTTGCAGAAGATATCGTAATGGGACAAGCAAGTGAAATGGATTGTATTTTCATGCTGAAAGATGCGATTACCAAGCTTTCAAAAGATATGTTGAATGTATCACAAAAAGTGATCCCAATTATGAGCGTAGATAAAAACGCAGAAAATGACTGAAATAACACTAATAATAACAAATTACAATAACGCGCGGAGAGGTTGTCGTGAATGTAAGTGAACTGACAAAAATAGACCAATTCAAGTTAATCAATACAATCAATACCGATAAAGAAATCCAGGGGTGCTACATTTCCGATCTGCTCAGTTGGGTGATGGGACATGCAAAGCGCGGGGAATGCTGGATTACGATTATGAGTCATCTGAATATTATTGCTGTGGCATCATTGCTGGATCTAAGCTGTATCATTATTGCAGAAAATGAAATTCCGGACAATGAGACAATTCAGAAGGCAAATGAAAACGACGTCATTCTGATTTCTGCGAAATGTACCTCTTACGAGGCCGTTCGGTTATTGATACAAAACGGATTGAAATAATGAATCACTATTTCGGTGATTATCACATTCACTCTGCATTGTCGCCTTGTGCAGACAACGATATGACACCTGCCAATATCATCGGCATGGCAGCAATCAAAGCATTGGATATGATCTCCGTAACAGATCATAACAGTGCGGCGAACCTGCCTGCTTTGAAAACGAATGCAGACGAAAGTCGGATCACATTGGTTCCGGGAATTGAAATTAATTCTAAAGAGGAAGTGCACATCCTCGCGTATTTTCCCGATGTGACCGGTTGCATTTCATACGGAAATTATCTTTATCAGCTTCTGCCGGATATCCCGAACGATGAACAGTTCTTTGGACAACAGCTGGTTTTTAACGAGCGGGACGAAATCATCGGAAAGGCAGAAAAACTTCTCATTAACAGTGTGCCTCTGTCGGTGGAACAAATTATCGCAGACATCGCTGATTGTAAGGGCGCGACAATTTTTGCGCATATAGATAAAAGGCATAACAGCATCCTTTCTTCATTGGGTTTTATCCCTCTTCATCTTCCAATTCATACAGTTGAAATTTCAATAAATACGGATCCGAACTGTTTTCTTCAAAACAATCATCTAATGCAATATCAGTATCTGCAGTCATCTGATGCGCACATGCTGCAGGATATCAGAGAGCGCGTTTTTGCACTTCCTTTGGAAGAAAAAACCGTGGCTTGTTTTCTTGACTACATCAGACAGAATCGTAGTACTGTCTGAATCCCAAAGACCATTTTTTAGGAGGACATAATGATAAAAGAAGGCATGATTACAGACTTTGATGCCGTGAAAAAAATCGTTGCTGATTATAAAGATCAGCCCGGTTGCATGATGCCGATCCTTCAGAAAACACAGGAAATTTACGGCTATCTGCCGTTCGAAATCCAGAATGTGATTGCAGAAGAATTAGGTGTCAGCTTATCAGAAGTATATGGGGTTGCAACATTTTACTCCCAGTTTACCCTGACAAAAAAAGGGGAATACAAAATCGGAGTTTGTCTTGGTACCGCCTGTTATGTAAAAAATTCGCAGGGGATACTGGACAAATTATCGCAGGAACTGAATATCCCTGTCGGCACGACCACCGAGGATTACAAGTTCACACTCGAAGCAACCAGATGTCTGGGGTGCTGCGGACTTGCTCCTGTCATGATGATTAATGATGACGTATATGGGGGACTTGTTCCTGACGATATACCGAAGATTTTAGAAAAATACCGATGAAAGAACTCTCGCTTTATATACTGGATATTTTCTACAACGCACTTGCATCCGAAGCCTCATTGATTCGTATCATCGTTGAGAGCGACGAAAAAAAAGATATCCAGCGTCTTAAAATTACGGACAACGGAAAAGGTATGGATCGCAGTTTTCTAAAGACGGTAAAAGATCCTTATACCACAACACGTACGACGCGTAATGTCGGGATGGGTATCCCCCTTCTGACACAGACCGCGGAACAGACGGGTGGGAATGTGACGGTTTTGTCGAAACGCAACTGCGGTACGATGCTGAAGGCCGAGTTCGTTCTTTCCAATATTGATACGCCACCGATGGGTAATTTGCTGGAGAGCCTGATATCAATGATTGTGTCGCTGAATCAGTGTGATCTGGTTTTTGTACTCAAAAATAATGGAGAAATCGTATTTGACCTTGATACCGCTCAGCTTCGAGAGGTTCTTGGGAGTGAAATATCATTAAGTCAACCGGATGTTATTGCGTGGATCAGAGAATATTTTATAAGCGAGTTTGAAAACAATACAGGAGAATGAGATGAAAAAAAGCATACAGGAACTTCAGGAAATCAGAAATAAAACCCTTGAAAAAATTGATATGCGCGTCGGGAAAGAGGGTTATCGCATCATCGTCGGTATGGCGACATGCGGCATCGCTGCCGGTGCGCGCTCCGTTATGACAAAAACGATGGAAATACTCGAAGCGAAACATATCAACAATGTTACTGTCAGTCAGGCAGGCTGCATTGGACTTTGTCGCGTGGAACCAATCATTGAAGTCGTCGATCCGAACGGAGAGCGTACGACTTATATCAACATGACGTCGGAAAAGATTGAACGTGTTGTGGATGAACATATTATGGGCGGGAAAGTCGTCAAAGAATACACAATCACAGTGATTGACAATATTCTGGTCAATCCGAAAAAGACAGAAGAATAGGGAGGCAGCCTAGGATGTCATATATTCGTTCACAAATTATGGTTTGCGGCGGCACGGGCTGTCACTCAAACAAATCAAATATATTAATTGATGAGTTAAGAAATGAACTCAAGCTGATCGGTCTCGACAAAGAAGTCAGCGTCATCCAAACCGGATGTTTCGGTCTTTGTGCCGCAGGTCCGATCGTGGTTGTTTATCCGGATGAAGTGTTCTATTCGCACGTGAAACCGGAAGATGCAAAAGAAATCATAGAAGAGCATCTTGTCAAAGGGCGAATCGTCGAACGTATCCTGTTTAAAACAGGCGACGATGAAATAAAAAAACAGTCATTTACAGAAACGGATTTTTATAAAAGACAACATCGTATTGCACTCAGAAACTGCGGCAATATCAATCCGGAAGAAATTGACGAGTACATTGCGTTCGACGGATATCTCGCTCTGCAGAAAGTGCTTGAAGAAATGGACCCACAGCAGGTTGTGGATGTCGTAAAGGAATCGGGTCTCCGCGGAAGAGGCGGCGGCGGATTCCCGACAGGATTAAAATGGCAGTTTGCAAAAAATGCAATCGGTGATAAAAAATACGTTGCCTGCAATGCGGACGAAGGTGACCCGGGTGCATTTATGGATCGTTCGGTGCTGGAAGGCGACCCGCATGCTGTCATTGAAGCGATGGCGATTGCGGCGTATGCAATCGGTGCGGATGAAGGGTATGTTTATGTGCGTGCCGAATATCCGATTGCAGTGAAACGCCTGCAGATTGCGATTGACCAGGCAACCGAATACGGACTTTTG
>CAYUFL010000054.1:0-557 GCA_964444065.1 uncultured Lachnospiraceae bacterium | reverse complement strand
CTTTTGGGAGATCGTATTTTGGATACGAACTTCAGCTTCCGTTTGGGCATCCGTTTGGGGGCGGGTGCATTCGTTTGCGGCGAAGAAACGGCGCTGATGAATTCCATTGAAGGTTTGCGCGGAGAACCGCGTCCGAGACCGCCTTTCCCTGCCAATGCAGGTATTTTCAGAAAACCGACCGTGCTCAACAATGTGGAAACATATGCCAACATTCCGCAGATTATTCTGAACGGCGCACAGTGGTTTGCTTCCATCGGGACAGAAAAATCAAAAGGAACAAAGGTTTTCGCTGTCGGTGGAAAAATCAACAATACAGGACTTCTTGAGGTTCCGATGGGTACAACGCTTCGAGAAATTATTTTTGATATCGGCGGCGGGATTCCGAACAATAAGAAATTCAAAGCCGCTCAGACAGGCGGACCGAGCGGTGGATGCATCACCGAGGAAAATCTGGATATTGCTATCGATTACGATTCACTCATGTCTATCGGCTCTATGATGGGTTCGGGGGGGCTCATCGTAATGGACGAAGACAACTGCATGGTTGACGTCGCCCG
>CAYUFL010000053.1:0-9727 GCA_964444065.1 uncultured Lachnospiraceae bacterium | reverse complement strand
TCTTATTACACGCTTACTTATCAACCCTTGACATCAATACCACCGTCTCAACGTGCTCCGTATGCGGAAACATATCCACGGGGCAGACGGATTTCACTTCGTAACCCGCTTCGAGAAATTTCGGCAATTCGGCAATTAATGAAGTTGCTTTGCAGCTGACGTAAATAAAAGTCTGCGGCGCAAACGCAATGATCTTGTCGATGGCTTTCGGATGGATGCCCGCACGCGGCGGATCGAGAATGATAATGTCCGCCTTCCCTTTCAGTTCGTCTACTTTCTCCAATACGTCACCGCAGATAAATTCGCAATTTTCGATGTGGTTGATATGCGCATTCTGTTTCGCCGCTTTGATCGCCTCGGGTATGATCTCGATGCCGACTGCCTGTTTGGCTCCGTGTGCCATCACCTGCGTGATGGTTCCCGTACCGCAGTACAGATCGAAGATCGTCTTGCCCGTAGTATCACCGGCATATTCTCGCACTTTGTTGTACAATACTTCCGCACCTTTTGAGTTCGTCTGAAAAAACGAAAACGGCGAGATGCGGAAATCCAGCCCGCATAAGGATTCGGTGAGGAAATCTTCTCCGTACAGCAGACGCACGGATTCGGGCTTGACCGCATCCGACTGCGAATTGCTGATGGTGTGCAGGATACCCGCAATTTTGGACTGTATCGGCAGCGCAAGAATCATATCTGCAAACGCGTCCGCATCGAGATTTTTCTCCCCCGTCGTAACCAGATTGATCAGAATTTCGTTTTTCGCAAAAGAATGACGCAACACCAGATGACGCAGGAAACCGGACTTTTTGTACGTGCTGAAATGCGTTTCCCCGAGATCGCGAAAATAGCATTCGCAGGCAGTGCGCACGGTATTGAAATCATCGGGCGATATCATACATTCCTGCAAAGAAACGACGTTGTGGTGCCGTCCTTTTTCGTGCATCCCGAGCGTAAGTTCCCCGTCTTTGACCTCGTCACCGAAGGAAAATTCCATTTTGTTACGATACCCCCAAACAAGGGGCGACGGCAGGATCGGCTCAAAGACTGCGTATGGAATTTTTGCCTTGCGGAATAATTCCCTGACATAGTGCTCTTTGAAGGCGAGTTGCTTTTCATAAGTAATATCCTGAAACTTGCAACCGCCGCAGCGCGAAAAATCCGTGCAGCGCGGTTCGGTCTCGTAGTCTGCATGCGCAAGCGCTTCTACAAAGGAAGCCTCCCAACGGGCAGGTTTCATTTTCAGAATGCAGATGTTTGCTTTCTGTCCTACATAGCCGCCGTCAATGAGAATTTTCTGTCCTTCGTAATAAGCAAGGCTTTTCCCCATGCTGATATTTTCGGCGATATCCACCGTAATGATGTCCGTTTTCTTAATGTTGTGTTGATTCAATTGTTTCTTCCGCACTTTCCTGTATTGTTTCTTCTCCGAGCAGTTCTTCTGCTTCGTCCGCTGTCTCTTCTGTAAGTTGTGCAATCAGAGACGTGTCTTCTTTTGCCGCAGACTGCAACGCCGAAGCAGACATCGCATTCATCTGTCCGAGTACTTTATCGATCATTTTGTAGACCGGCTTAAGCTTTGCATACATATTTTTGTATATCTGATGGTAAATGATCGCGTATTTTCTGCTGTTGAGCGGATCGGGTTCAAAGTATCGGGTCGGATGCACCATCGCCGTAACGGTCTCGTCAAACGAAGGGTACACACCGAGTGCCGTAAACGCCGCAACCGCCGCTCCCAAACCGCTTGTTTCGTAAGTCTGCACACGGTAAACTTTTCTGCCGAAAATATCCGCCGCAATCTGACAGATGGCATCGCTCTGCGAGCCGCCGCCCGAAAGCGCAATATTCTCAAGACGCTGCCCCGAAACACGTTCTATTTTTTTGATCCCTTCGATCATCGCAAAGCCGATGCCTTCGATAATGGCGCGATAAATATGAATGCGTGTGTGTACATCGCGAAACCCAAGGATACTTCCCTTCGCGCCGGGGCGCGTCAGTTCTTCCCCCCAGAAAGGCTGAAGAATGAGCCCGTCGCATCCGACGGGGATTTTGTTGAGACGTTCGTTGAGGATATCAATCGCATCGCGTCCCGTGCGCTGGGATTCCAGCATTTCTTCTTTTGCGAACTCTTCCTCGAACCATTTCACCAGCCAAAACCCGCGGTAGAGCGTCACTTCGGGGTTGAACGCTTTCGGTTTGACCGAAGTAAAAGGAGGAAAAAACGGATCGAGTTCATAATAACGCTCGCTCGTTGTTTCGATGGTTGCCTGGGAACCGAGCGAAATGCTGCCGAAAGAATTGTTGACGGCACCGACACCGATGGTTTCGCATCCTTTATCGGAACCTGCCGCGATAACAGGCAGATTTTCGGGCAGTTTCAAATCCTCCGCCGCTTCTTTCGTCAAATGACCCATAGTAGTACAGGACGGAGCAACTTCTGGCAGCAGATGTTTTTTGATCGAAAAGATCTGTGCTTTTACGCCGAGTGGTTTGTCCCATTTGCGGGTCTTGTAATTAAAGGGAATATGTCCGACCAAAGAAGCGTCGCTGTCTTTGTATTCTCCGGTGAGACGGTAGTTCAGATAAGTGGAAAGCAGAAGAAACTTATGCGCCTTCGCCCAGTTTTCGGGTTCATTATGCTGCAGCCAGTGCATATGAGACGACTTGCGGATTTTATCGATGATGCTTTTCATACGAACTGCGGCAAATGCCGTACGATAAAACGCATTGACAGGCTTGAAGCCGTCGGCGGTACGTTCGTCCATCCAGATGATCGCGTTGCGGATGGGCTCACCGTGTTCGTCCACGATAATGCTCGTATCCCGCTGTGTCGTAACAGAAATTGCCTCGACGTGATCGTAGATGTCTTCGTCCATGCTGCGCGCACCGAGACAGACCTCCTTCATATCGTTGTAGAACATCTTCGGGTCGGCTTCGTACCGCCCGGGTTCGGAAGACAAATATGGCTCAAATACTTTTTTGTACTTGATCAGTAGGTTCCCTTCGCTGTCAAAAATCAGCGCGCGGATACTCTGCGTGCCGCAGTCGATACACAAAACAGTGTGCTTCATGATTGTCCTCCGATTTAAATTTGATTTTCTTATCCTAATTATAATATGCATGTTGAAAATATGAAAGCGTTTCCCTGATATCTCACCGAAATGACACCAATTGATGTAAATTTTCAACATATGTATTTCGTCATTATTTCCTTTCCGGAATTCAGAGTGATGTGGTATAATATCGCAAATGGAAAATAAAACGATTAACATCCTTAAACTCGGCAGAACGGATTATGGATCTGCACTGCAAATACAAGAACAATTGCTCGCGTTGCGTCAGGAAAAAATCATCACAGACACGTTGCTTATGACGGAACACGAAGCTGTGCTGACCATCGGAAAAAACGGAAAGCATGAAAACATCATCGCATCTGAGGATGTTCTGGCGAAGGAAGGCATCGAGATATTCGATATCGGCAGAGGCGGTGACGTGACTTATCACGGACCGGGACAGATCGTCGGATACCCGATCATTGATCTGAACGGCTCTAAACTCGGCATCAAAGGATATGTGGAGGGGATTGAAGATGTGTTTATCCGCATGCTCAAGGAAGAATACGGGATTGATGCGCATCGCGAAGAGAAAAAATATACCGGAGTCTGGGTCGGTGACGAAAAAATCACAGCAATCGGCATTGCAGTCAAACGAGGGGTCAGCATGCACGGCTTTGCCTTCAACGTCAATACGAATTTAGCCCATTTCGGGTTGATCCATCCATGCGGCATTACGGACAAAGGCGTGACTTCTCTGCAAAAACTGCGCGGAGAAGCGTTTGATCTCGGCAAATTGACTGATATGACGGTACGTTATTTCTGCGAAATATTCGGATATCGAGCGGAAGAAAAAACAATAGATCAGCTCATCGGAGAACAGCGCGCATGACACAGCAATTTCAGAGAAAACCGGACTGGCTGAAAGGAAAAGCCGCCGTCGGAGAAAACAGAAAAATCGTAACCGATCTTTTGAAACAGCTTCACCTGAATACCGTATGCAATGAGGCAAGCTGTCCGAACCGCGCGGAATGTTTCGGGAACAAAACTGCCGCATTTATGATACTCGGAAGCAGATGCACACGCAACTGCACGTTCTGCAATGTGGCACAGACAGCACCTGAACCGATCGATCCGCAGGAGCCGGAACATGTTGCGCAGGCGGTGCGGGAGATGGCATTGACACACGTGGTTGTGACCTCGGTCACGCGTGACGATTTGTCCGACGGAGGCGCGGAACACTTTGCAAAAACAGTGCATGCCATACGCGATCAAAACGAAAAGACAATCATCGAAGTGCTGATTCCTGATTTCCAGGGCAGCACCGACGCATTGAAAACAGTCGTCGGCGCTCATCCGCACATCATCAATCACAATCTGGAAACCGTCCCGAGGCTGTATCCCGAAGTGCGACCGATGGCAGACTGCAAACGTTCGCTCACGCTGTTGAGAAGCGTCAAAGAACTTGACACAACGATACACACAAAATCGGGAATCATGCTCGGTCTGGGTGAAACCAAAGAAGAAGTACTTGCTCTGTTAAAACAGTTGAGAGAAGCGGAATGCGAAATTTTGACAATCGGACAGTATCTGCCCCCGTCAAGAGCGCATCACCCCGTGATCGAATATGTACATCCCGATCAATTTGAAGCATACAGAATCGCCGCAGAAGAGATGGGGTTTGCTTACGTGGCATCCTCGCCGCTGGTACGAAGCTCTTATCAGGCGGACAAGGCAATCATCGCAGTCAATCACAGCAGAAACGAAGCGGATTAACGGAGGTTGGTATGGAATTTCAATATGAAGACGGTCGAGTTTACGCGAAAGACGAAAACGGAGCGCTGATGGCGGAAGTTACGTTCGGATGCATGGAAGACGGCACCTGCAATATCGACCACACGTATGTTCACCCGAGCCTGCGCAATCAGGGCGTGGCGGATCAGCTGCTGCGCGAAGCATGCGGACAGATGAGAAAGCAAAACAAAAAAGCCGTCCCGACGTGTTCGTATGCGGTGGGATGGTTCCGCAAGAACCCGAGCGAGGCGGATGTGCTGAAAGACTGAACAAACATGATATTAAAGAGAAGCAGCGATGCTTCTTTTTTATTGCAGCTGCAGCTCAAAATAAACCACACCCTCGTAAGGGTTGTGATAATACGGGTCGGTCTGCATGAACCCGAGTTTGCGATACAGCGCAACGGCTGACGTGAGCGACTCCAGCGTGTCGAGCCGCATGGTTTGATAGCCGATTTCCTTTGCATCGGTTATCAGTCGCTTCGCAAGCAGTTCTCCGATGCCGAGCCCGCGGAATTTTTCCCGTACGAAAAGACGTTTCATTTCACATGCAGTTTCGTCATTCGGACGGAGCGCAATGCATCCCGCGGGTTCCCCGTCGCAGAGGGCAAGATACAGCCTTCCCTTCGGCGCGGCATATTTCCCGGGGAGTGTGCGGAGTTCTTCCTCAAAGCTCTGAAAACACAGATCAACACCGAGAAATGCTTCGTATTCGCGGAAGAGGGTGCGGACGGTGCCTGTGTCGTTTACTGCTGATTTTAAAATGATATCCATAATGCTAACCCTTTATAATTCCTGTAAAATATGACCACTGCTGATTCAAATCATCCGTTTAGACCACTTAATTGCCTATGCTTAGAACGATTGTTTTTCTTCAACCGATTATAACACAATGTCAATCGAGAAAAAAAGAAGACTGCAAATACACAGTCTTCTTGAATTTACGCTTTCTGTGCGAGTGCCGCGCCGACGGCTGCTTCGAAAATCGCCATCGCTTCGTCCGCTTCCACCTGCGTCATCACAAGCGGCGGCTTGATCTTCAAGACGTTCATGCGGTATCCTGCGTCCCCGAGAATCAAACCCATTGCAAGCGCAATCGCTTTGACCGTCTGCGCCAGACGCATGGCGGGCACTTTGGTTTTCAGATCTTCGACAAATTCGATGCCGATATGAAAACCGACCTGGCGAATATCTCCGATCACAGGATATTTCTGCTGTATCTGTGCCAGTTTTGCCGCAAAATGTGCACCGACATTGTTCACATTGTCCAGCAGATTGTCGCGCGCGATGATGTCAAGCTGCTTAAGCGCCGCAACCTGCGCAATCGAATTGTTGGCAAAGGTGTGTACTTCTTCTCCGAGCGGTCCGAACCCTTCCAGTCTGTCGTGAATGAGAATCGCAGCAATCGGGAAACCCGCACCGAGCGCTTTGCCGAGACAGATAATATCCGGTTCCACTTCGTATTTGTTCGCCGCATAATAATCACCGATACGGCAGTAGGTCTGCAACTCGTCAAAAATGAGCAGACAGCCGAATGCATCGCAGATGTCCCTCAATCCCTGAAGATAACGCTTCGGCATCGGAATCTGCCCGCCGCTTGCCTGAATCGGTTCGACGATAATCCCGGCTACGGGACCTGCAACAGCGTTTGCGATGGTTTCCTTCGCCGCTTTCAGACAGTAGTCAATGCAGTCTTCGGGGTCGGACGAACCGTCCCATCGATATAAAAACGGATTCGGCACACGGACAAATACGTCGTTTTCAATGCTTAAAAAACTGTTGAACCCCGTAAAAATACCTGCTGTTTTCGTTGAAATCCAAGAGCCCGCTCCCGTTGTCAATGATGTGCCGTGGTAGCCGTCCTGCAGGGAAACGAATTTGCGTGCGCCGGGCACATTTTTCACCGCAATTTTCATTGCCGCTTCAATGGCGGAACTCCCGCCGACGGCAAACAGCACGCGGTTGAGGTTTTTGGGCGCAAGATCCGTCAATCGTTTTGCCAGAGCATAGCGCGGAAGCGAATCACTGTTCTGATTCAGATGCCCGAGGGTACCCATTTGTTCGTAAACAACCTGTCTGATTTCTTCGTTTGCGTGTCCGAGATAAAGTGCCCAACCCTGCGAAGTGCAGTCGAGATAGCGTTTGCCTTCGATATCATACAGACAGACACCGCTGCCTTTTGTAAAGCATTTGCCGTGACCGCCGCTGCCAAGCATCACAATTTTATTGTATTCGTCGAGTTCTTCCTGTTTGATCGAGTATATCTGTTCCAATGTCGGATCCATACCCTCACTCCTTTCCTGCTGTCTGCATCAGCTCTTTCATATTTTCCATGCGGCTGATTCGTTCGCCGCGCTCGATCTGTTTGATCATTTCCGTAATCTTTTCATTCACAGGCACAGATATATTGTACTCTCTGCCTTTCTGCGCAATCCATCCGTTGAGAATATCCACTTCCGTCTTTCCGCCGCGTTCGAGGGAACATAACGAAGAAGATTTTAAATCTTTGTATTTCATACCGACCGCACGCAGTGTCACGTTCCTTCGTATTTGATCAAAAAATCCGCTTCCCTCCGTAAAACGATAGTAATCGAGCTTTCCGCCGAACGGAGGCACCTGAATACCCATTGCTCTTGCGAGCGCGATATCTTCCTTTACGATGCGCATGAAAAAGTCACGCACGTATTGATCGCGAAGCAGTCTGCCGAGTTTTACGCCCGTGAGCGCACCGCCGCAGGTAATGGCGGAATTGATAATCAGTTTGGAATACATTTCACTCATAATATCTTCTGAAATGCGAGCCGGTGCGACGAGATCAAGCAGCGTTTTCAAATGCGTAATCCGTTCATCCGCCATGCCGTTTGCCGCACCGACGATGAATCCGCCTTCTGCGGTAAATTCATACTCCGCATCTCCGATCATCGTGCAGCTCCATGTCACAACCGCCTGAACTGCGCGGTCTTTGCCGACTATTTCGGACAATTTATCGATGCAGATGCCGTTTTGAAACGAAACAATCAACCCGTTCTCATTCATATAAGGAATAATCTCCTGCGCAACCTGCGGCATATCGTATGCTTTGGTCGCAATCAGCGCAAAATCGTATGTTTCTTTCAGATCCGAAACTGACGGTACCGCCTTGGTTTTGATCCAGTGCTCCCCGCGTTTCCCGGTGATATGAATGCCGGTATGCTCAATCGTATTTGCCGCGGTTTGTCGCTTGCAGACAAGGGTCACATCCGCTCCGCCCTGCGCCATATACGCTGCGGAGACACCGCCGATTGCGCCGGCTCCGATGATAACAGTTTTCATAAGTTCCTCCGATCAAATCGAATATTACAGAATCGAGTACAGTCCGCCGAAGGCGATGCCGAGGTAGTTACCGATGGCATATCCCAGAATTCCGCACAGAATACCCGGCAGTATGATTTCTTCGTTTTTCAGCGCATTCGCGACAGGCATGATAAACGCCGGTCCGAAAACGCCTGCTGTGGAGGTAATCAGCATCGTATGATCGTCGATCTTGCCGATTTTTGCCATTAAGAAGTGCAGGATTACCGTACCGAACTGCACGACCATCAGCATCGCGAACACGCTGAGCGCGCTGCTCATCGCAGAAAAGTCAAAGCACAGCCCCATCGCGACAGAGAACATCAGGATAAAGTACTGTCCCGTATTGTAGGAATCGGGTGCGTTGCGTACCTTTTTTACAAACGAAAATGCGATGCCGAGCGTTGTAATGACAAGCATGACCACTGCCATAAATTCGCTGAGTTTCGCAAGTCCCGTATTGCCGAACTTGCTCGGCAGCATCAGTGCGACGCCCATTGCAACCGCAACGCATCCAAGCGAGAGGCAAACCAGCCAAACACGTCGAAGAAACGCGTGCCATGGTTTGATGCTGCGTTTTTTCCCGCTGAATTCGTCCTCATAATGCTCCGCTTCGCCCTGATCAATTTCATGACCGACGGGTACATATTTCGGAAGGAATTTTTTGGCAAGCGCAGGCATCAGAGAAATCAGAATGAAAAAGTAGATACCGCCCCCGATCATGTCCGAAGTCTGAAGCAGGAGTATCTGATCATTGGCAGCGCCCAACGATTTGCCGATGGCGAAGAGATTCGGTGTGCCTCCCGTGTAATCTCCGATAAGCATCGCAGAAGCCAGATCCGCATTTGCAACAACCGAACGAAAGAGAAAGAATGCTACGAACGCCATAATCAAAACCGCGATTACATTCATGCCGTAAGAAATCAGCATCGGTTTGGCAAGCTTTTTCAGCGCGGGCAAATCTGCCGAGAACAGAATCAGCGGCATTGCGATGCAAACCAGCACGGATGACATGTCCGATGCAAGCGACATATCCGCTCCTCCTGCCTTAAAAGCAAAACTCAGTAAAAGTCCTCCGAGATAGCACAGAAAAACAGCGCCGAGCGTATTGAGCATAGGGACTTTGCTCGTCGCGAGTACCATCAGTCTGGGCAGGAAAAAAATGGTGAGAATCATCAATAATGTCATAATCATAATCTTGTTTTCCTTTTATTATTAGGCTAATTAAATTTATTATATCACAAGATTTGTCATACGGGAGGATTCAAATTACGAAACATCGGCAAAAAAACAACTTTACCTTTTATAAAACTTTCCGTTACAGGCACTTGACAAACAAACATCCTCGAAAGCAGGATAAACGGATGTAACCCAAATGAAAATTGCTTAAAAACAAGCGATTTCCGGCGTCGAAAAGCTGTAAAAATTGCATCATGGTTTTTTAATTTTCCTATTGCATTTTTAAGCAATTCATGTATAATAGAAAAGTACGTCGTGGCCCCTTGGTCAAGCGGTTAAGACACCGCCCTTTCACGGCGGTTACAGGGGTTC
>CAYUFL010000052.1:7460-9759 GCA_964444065.1 uncultured Lachnospiraceae bacterium | reverse complement strand
TGCAAACGATCAAAGCCGCATGCGACGAAACCATCCGCACCAGCAATCCGTCGCTGAAATATGTAGACACCGTTCTGACCGGGAACAAAGCCGACGCACCGTCAGCCCCCGGCAAAAAAATCCAGCGTAAGAATAAAATGGAATACGATCACAATTATGATATCGACCTGATCGAGCAGGCACTGTTCGGCGAGTACAATAAGGTCGAAAACGAGGAATAATGCAAGGATTCGGTTATGCCAAGCAAAAATACGATGAATCGCGCGCACGCAGCAAAGCAATGCAGACACAAAAACGCGAACGGATTCTCTCGGAAATTCCCGAGATCGAAACACTGCGCCGTGCGATCAACCTGCTCTGGATTCAGCAGATCGAGGGTACGCTGAGCGAGCAACAGCGTGAAGCTGCGGTTGCAGCCAAAACAGCGCAAATCAACAAAGTTCTTCATGAACACGGATATGCGCCCGAAGATCTGGAGATCCGCCCGATCTGCCCGCTCTGCGAGGACAGCGGATACCGCAACGGAGTTCTCTGCAACTGTCTCAAACAGGCGTTTATTGACGAATGTTATGCGCAATCGAATTTAACATCCGTTTTGGAAGTCGAAAATTTTCTGACATTTGACGAATCGTTGTTCTCCGAAAAGAAAATAAACGGAAATTCGCCGAGACAGCGCGTCATTCAGATCAGACAGCGCACATTGAATTTTGTCGCCGAATTCGAAAGCGGCACACAGCACCTGCTGTTCGTGGGGGGCGTCGGTACGGGAAAAACATTCCTGAGCCACTGTGTTGCAAAAGAGTTGTTGGATCGCGGCAGAACCGTCGTATATTTTACCGCATATGATCTGATCGAAAAATTTACCGATATCACGATGGGCAGGACAGACCGCGCGTGGAGCGAGTTGATCTGGGAAAGCGACCTGATCATTCTGGATGATCTCGGCAGCGAACGCAGCACCGAATTCGCGCAAAACGTGCTTTTCAATCTGATCAACGAGCGGATCGTCAGAAACAAGAAAATGCTCATTTCGACCAATCTTTCCATGACTGAACTGAAAGAACATTATAACAATCGTATCTTCTCGCGTCTGATCGGTTATTTTGAAGCTACTCCGTTTATCGGAGATGATCTGCGGATGACAAAAAAGACCGGAATGAGATAAAACGAAGCGCTGCCGAAACGAAACGGCGGCGCTTTTTTATTACGGAGAAACCAAGGCTACACAATTTCGTAAAAGCGCAGCAGTACGCTCGAAGGCAGTCTGGTCGCATAGCTGATGATCACGGAACGTTCCAACCATCGGTATGTCTCGCTGTATGTTTCAAATTTTGCGACGGTGGCGAAATACACATGCTGCGGATCGACAATCTGTCCCTGTGCAGCTGCCCCTGCATATGCAGGATCGACGCGGCGCATACCGTTATTCTCGATATAAATGTGCTCTCCGTCGTCCAGGCGCAGCGCGTACCGTGCCGAAAGCTCCGTGAGTCCGTCGGTACGAATGATCTGGCTGTCAACGCCGGGCAATACGATCCCGTTTAGTTTTCCGCTGACAATGCCGGATACAATCGGAATCATCTGACGCTTTCCGATGGTATCGTTTTGTCCGATCACCACAGGTGCACCGATCTGCACTTCCGCGCGAAAGATTTCATTCAAATGCGGTTCGGGAATCTGATCCGTATTCATTGCTTTCCCTCCATCTCATCGACCTTTCTATTATCTGTCTTCATTATACGCTTCATCCGAACTTCTGACAATCCTACTTGATCCTTCACTCACAAAAAAGAGGATGGTTCATATGAAACATCCTCTTTGAGTCGGCTTTTATTTTTTAACTTTTTTTGTTTTTCTCTTTCGGAACCGTTCTCTGCCGCAGTTGGTGCATTTCGGCAGTTTCTGTTCGTCATCGAGTATTGTATGATCTGTTTTGCAATGCATGCAGAAGTAAACGCCTTCTCCCGGCTGATCATCGGTGTAGTAAATCTGGCGCTTCCAGAAGATAATCAGCCAACCGATTCCGAGCAGACACAGTGCGACTACCCACCAGGGGATAATACCCGTTGCTTTAAAGGTATACTCCGTGGAGTTGCCGACATTGTCGTAAATCGTTACGGTGTATGTTCCGTTTTTCCAGACGTAGAAATGATCCGGATCGATTTCTTTCCCGTTTGCATCGACAATCCTGCTCACGCCCGAAGTCGCATCGTAAATGTTCAGATTGACTTTGTCGCATATGAAGAGCCATTTAATGCTATTTCCGGCAAGCGGCGGCGTGTAGTCAACGATATATTCG
>CAYUFL010000052.1:0-7450 GCA_964444065.1 uncultured Lachnospiraceae bacterium | reverse complement strand
CTGCATACCAAAGTCTTCGGGGTGAATTTCGTATTCGGTCACCACACCGTCTTTTTGTGTATACAGGTGCCAGACACCTTCCTGCGAGATGTTATTGATCAGATACTCGGTATCGGAAGATTTGATCCAATCACCATCGCCATAGTTGGTATTCTTTGTCAGGATATAGGTATCCGAGTTATTTACAACATCATTGACGATATCAGTCACGGTCTTTTTATCCTTCGTTCCGTTGTCGATAATCGGTGTGTCGGTAATGGTCGGGGGAATAATCGGTTTGACTTCGTATACCGTCACGGTCACTTTCGCACTGGAGCGTGCGCCGTAACTGTCGGTAATCGTATAAGTGAAACTGTCGGTTCCGAACCATTTGTCGCTCGGCGTATAAATCACTCTGCCGCCGGAGATACTCACCGAACCGTTTGCCGGCTGCGTCACCGAAGCAATCGAGAGCGAATCGTTGCCGTCAATGCCGAGATCGGCATCCGTATCGTTTGCCAGCACGTTGACCGTAACCGAGGTACTTTCATTGGTCGCCGCGGTATCAGAAACAGCCACAGGCGCATCATTCACAGAATTGACCGTCACAGTAAAGGAGACCGATGAAGTACCGCCGGAAGTATCTTTTACCGTGAGCGTAATCACCGCTGTGCCGTAACGATTCGTTTTCGGCGTTACTGTGATGGTTCTGTCCGCAAACAGTCCGCTCAAATCAATGTTTTCTGCGTCAATCAGAGACGGATTACTGCTTTGCGCGCTTACACTCAGCTGCCAGCTGTTGTCTTCCACATCTCCGACCGTAAAGGCAAGTTTGCCTGTCGAGGAATCTTCGTTAATCGTGATCGGAGCAATCGGCGTAATGGTAGGAAGATCGTTGACGGGAGCTACCGTTACGCTGACGGTTGCGGTATCCGTATGTCCCAATGTGTCTTTCACGGTATATGTGAATGTTTCCGTACCGTTCCAATTTGCGTTCGGTATGTATTGCAGCTTGGTTCCGACGAGTGTCACACTGCCGTGAGAAGGCTGCGTAAAGCTTTCTATGGAGAGGGCTTCATCAGCATCGTACGGCATATCCGCATCCGTATCATTTGCCAGCACATCAATCAATACCGTGCCGTCTTCGTCAAGTGCTGCCGTATCGTTCGCCGCATCCGGGCTGTCTGCAATCGGACTGACCGTAAAGGTGACACTTGCAGTCGATGTAAGTCCCGACGAATCGACAACCGTGTAATGGATCACATCCGTACCGCTCCAATTCGCGTTCGGTGTGTATGTGATCTCTTTCCCGTCCGAACCGGTTTTGATCACCGCGGTACCGTGCGCGCCTGTCGTGTTGATGGACTGTATGCTCAGAGTTTCGGTCGAATGGTCATCCGAAAAATCGATATCGGTATCGTTGGAAACAACGTTTAAGTCAATCGAGGTGTCTTCGTTAAGCGTTCCGCTGTCAGCCACTGCTACGGGAGCATTGTCCACAGCACCGACCTGCATGGTGAAGTTCAGCGTTGAGCTGAGTCCGTCCGTGTCGGTGACGGTCAGTGTGATCACGGATGTCCCGTTTTTGTATGTGAAAGGCGTAATGACGATGGTACGGTTTGTTCCTGTTCCGCCGAGTGTCATACAGCTGCTGTCAATCAGTGCGGTGTTGGAACTTGCTTCTGTTACATTCAGCAGATTTGCAGCATCTTCCACATCGCTGACCGTAAAGTTCAATGTACCGGTGGAAGTGCTTTCGTCAATCGAGATCGGTCCGGTGATTCCCGTTATGATCGGGGCATCGTTCACAGGATTGACTGTTACACTGACGGTTGCCGTCGCAGTCAGTCCTCCGCTGTCTTTCATCGTATAGGAGAAGGAATCCGAGCCGTTATAATTTGCTGTCGGTGTATATTTGAGTCCGAGAACATCTGCCGTTACCGTGCCGTGAGACGGCTGTGTATAGGAATCGATGCTCTTGGTTTCGATGCTCGGAGAATCCGAGAAATCAACATCCGTGTCGTTTCCGAGCGGGTCAAAGGTAACGTATCCGTCTTCGTAACAAGCAACGGAATCGGGATTCGCAACCGGATTGTCGTTGATCGCATTCACCGTCACACTCACGCTCGCCGTCGATGTCGCACCCGCGGCATCCTGCACCGTGTAGGTAAAGCTGTCCGTACCGTTGTAGTTCGCAGTCGGCGTATAGGTAACGGTCTTATTCAGCCCGTCGGATTTGATTGCGACCGTACCGTGTGAAGCCGAAGTGACCGATTTCACTGTCAGATTTTCGGTCAGCGGTACGTTTCCGAGATCATTGTCCGTATCGTTTGTGATCACTGCAATATCAATCGCATGATCTTCATCCGTCGTTGCGCTGTCCGCAACCGCAATCGGCAGGTCATTCACCGAAGTGACTGTCATCGTGACGGTTGCCGTCTTCGCCGAGCCAGCGGCATCTTTCATTGTATAAGTAAAGCTGTCCGTTCCGAACCAGTTTGCGTTTGGTGTATATTTAAGCCCGAGCGCATCCAACGTTACCGCGCCGTGAGTAGGCTGCGTAAAGGAATCGATCACCTTTGTTTCCACATTCGGGCTGTCCCCTGTGTCAACATCCGTATCATTCGATAAAACATTTATCACCTTACTCACATCTTCCGGAGTCGTGCCGGAATCGTTATTGGCAACAGGCGCGTCATTGATTGCAGTTACGTTCACAGTAAAGGTCATTGTAGATGTCAGATTGCCGGAATCTTTTACGGTCAGTGTCAGGGTTGCCGTACCGTTCTGATTTGCTTTCGGCAAAATACTGACGGTTCTTGTCGCGCCGGAATTCGTAAAGGTAAGACGGGAGGCATCGATCAGCGTTGCCTTGCTGGTGGCGCTCAATGTCACTGTCAGGGTGCCTGCGCTGTCTTCCACATCACCTACGGTAAAGCTCAATGCCCCGGTGCTGGTGTCTTCATTCACCGTAATCGGACCCGTAATACCGCTGATCGTCGGTGCATCGTTGACCGCCGCCACCGTTACTGTAATATCTGCGGTTTTCTGCGAGCCTGCGGCATCCTGCATGGTATAACTGAAGCTTTCCGTTCCGTACCAATTTGTATCCGGGGTATATCGCACTTTCCCGCTTTCGATCACCGCGGTACCGTGTGTCGGGTCGCTCACGGAGAAGATGGTTTTCGTTTCTGATGTGTTCAGAGTGGAATCAACGTCTGTATCATTGAGCAGCACATCGATCAGCGTTGTTCCGTCTTCGCTCAGCGAAGCGGTATCATTCACCGCGACAGGCGGATCATTCACGTTTGTTACGTCAACACGCACCGTTGCCTGCGAAGTCGCTCCGTGTGTATCCTGAATGGTATAGCTGAAGGTGTCCGTTCCGTACCAGTGGTTGGCGGAGTCGGTCAAATTCGTGCCGTCCCAGTGGCTGTTCGGCTGATAGGTCACGGTCTTCAAATCCGAAGAAATTACAACCGAACCATGCGTACCCTGCGTGACGGAGAGGATCGTGATCGCTTCGGTTGAAGCGGCATCCGACAGGTCCGCGTCCGTATCATTGTCCAGTACGTTCACGGTAATTGCGGTATGCTCCGGTGTTGTTCCCGTATCATTGTTTGCAACCGGAGCGTCATTTTTCGGGGTTACTGTAATTGTCACCGTCGCGTCTGCGCTCAGCGCTCCTTCGGGATCGTTATCCGATGCCGTGATGACAAAACTGTCCGTTCCGTTGTAATTCGCCGACGGGGTGTATGTCCAACTCCCGTTACTGCTTACGACAGCCGTACCGTGAACACCGTCGGTTTTTAATGTATAGCTCATCCCCGATGCGGGCGTTTCCACATCAGTCGCGCTTACCGCCCCGCTGACGGCGGTGTCTTCATTGGTAGTTGCCGCAGCATCCGCAATGACAGGTGCGTCATTGACCGAAATAATACGGATGTTGTAATCTTGGGTTGTTGTGTTCACCCCGTCGCTGATGATCACATGCAGTACGAAGGTCCCGTTTTTATTTTCCAGCGGTGTCATGGTAACGGTTTTCGCCGTCGTGCTCCCGCTGTAGCGGATGTCCGCATTCTTTACGAGGGTCTGATCTCCCGATGTTACGGTAATGATCAAATTGGATATTGCCGTTTCCGGGTCGCTGATCGTCAGATTGAACGCTCCGACGGTATCTTCGTTAAATTCGAAATATCCGCCGTTCAGCGTAGAAGTCTCGACACAGGACGGTGCATCATTGACCGGCGTGATATCGATGATAATCTGTCCGGTGCTCGTTAAACTGCCGTCGCTGAGCGTATATACAAACTGCTCTCTGCCGTTTGCGTTTTTATTCGGCGTATAGACGATCACACCGTTTGATTGAATTTCTATCGTTCCTTTTGTCGGTGCGGAGTATGCAGTCACTGTCAGTGTATCATTTTCGATATCGCTGTCATTCGCAAGCACATTGATGGTAATCGGAGCACCGTCCTCAATCATCGTACGGTAATCCATTGCCGCCGTCGGCGCATCATTGACAGGAGCTACGTCTACCGTTACGGTTGCTGTGGCTTTTGCATTGCCTTCATCCGCAATCGTATACGTAAATGTTTCGGTACCGTTCCAATTTGCATTCGGTTTATAGGTGATCGAGCCGCTGCCGTCGGTTGTCACCGTTCCGTGAGACGGAGCCGACAGTGCGACGATATGCAGATTAGCAACCGATGTTTCTACGTCACTGATTAGTGACCCCACGCTGAAAGTTACCGAAGTATCTTCATTCGTCGAAACGGAGGTATCCTGCGCCGTCGGCAAATCGTTGACGGAAACGACGGTCAATTCAAATTGATAGTTCACACTGACGATTCCGTCACTGATTGTCAGTGTGATATCGCTCACGCCGCTGTTGTTTGCAGTCGGCACAAGCGTAATCGTTCTGGTATCTCCGCTGCCCGTAATCGTAATATTTGCATCCGGAATCAAATCAGTGTCCGATGATGCTTTGCTGATCGTCATCGTATTATTGTCTGCATCGGAGACATGGAAGGTAATGGTTTTGGTGGTATCCTCATCTGTGGTCTGCACATAGTCCAGACCGGAAATGATGGGAGCGTCATTGACGTTGATCACACGCAGTGTTACCGTCTTCTCCTCAGAGGTGAGTTTCCCGTCACTGAGTGTGTACTTCAGCGTGGCATCTCCAAAATAGTTCACTGTCGGAGTAAACGTGATCTGCCTGCCTGATGCAGTCGCGGTACCTGCCGCTGCATTCGGTTGTTGCGTAATGGTAATACTTAGTTCCGAAGGTGTATTGTCTGCATCGGAGGTATCCGTAATAACATCGAATGAAATCGGCACTTCCTCATTCGTATTGATCGCATAGTCGTTTGCAACCGGTGCATCATTGACTTCCGTCACCGTCAAGTTAAAAGTTTTGGAGGTCGCGCTGATACCGTCGCTGGCAAGCATGGTGATGGTTGCGGAGCCGTTCTGATCTTTATCCGGTTTGATGACAATGGTCGCCTGTCCTGTGGTGGTATCGTATGTTTTCGTGATCCTGCCTGCGGGCAGGAGTGTTTCATTGTTTGAGTACACGGAAAACGACAGTGCATCGTCAGCATCCGTCAGCGTCAGGCTGATATCGTCAGCATCATTCAACGTCAGACTGATGGTATTGGTTTGTTGGTCTTCCAGAATGGTCTGATCCAAGACATCCGATATCACAGGCGCGTCATTAACGGGCGTAATCTTAATACTGACCGTACCGGTCATGGTTTTGTTTTTTGAATCCTTCACCAGATATTGGAAGGTATCCGTACCAATCGCATTGGCGTTGGGTGTATAGGTCAATGTTTGCGTGGTCGCGTTATAAGTGACCGTGCCCAATTTGGGAGTTTTTCCATCTATTGCAGTGATTGTAAAATGACCAGGCTCCGTATCCGGATCAAATATCCCGATATCGTAAATGTGATCGCCGCTGTCTTCCGCTATGATGGAGTTGATTGCATATACAAATGGGGTAAATTCATTATAAGTATCGTCTCTGTCAATATATACCGTAGCAGCACTGGAATATGCACCGTAGCTGTCTTTGATTTGATAGGTAAAAGAATCATATTCGTTCGTGGGAATCACAGCTGTGGGCGTATAGGTTATTTTATTTGCCGAAACGGTTACTGTCCCATATGTCGGATCAGAAACGATGCTGTAATTCGGATCTTCGGAATCCGCATTGAGCGAAATCACATCCCCATAGATTGTATCATCGTCGTGATCGTTGTTCAGCACGTAGATATCGAGAGGTTCTGTGCGTGCGTCATCCGTATAATTAACATAATCGGTATTAGCAATCGGTGCGTCGTTCACCGCGGTGACATTGATGGTTACCGTTGATTGTATGGAGCAATTACCGTCCGTAATGACGTAATCAAACGCATCGGGTCCGTTATAGTTTGCATTTGATTGGTAAGTATATACTCCGCTTCCCGAATTTGTGATTGTACCGTGAGAGGGAGACGTGACCGATACGACTTGAATGGTATCATGCTCCACATCCGTGACACCGCTGAGCAGATTGATATCCGTCGGAATGTCTTCCGCTATGGATACATTCGAAAGACTGCTGCTCGGCACAGGAGCATCGTTAATCGGACGAACCGTTACGTTGAAAGTCTGTTTACTGTTCAGCCCCAACGCATCTTCGACGGTAAGTGTGATTGTGAGTTTACCGTTCGCATTTGCTTCCGGTGTCAGTTGCATGGTACCAGTGTCTGCATCAATGACAATATTGCTGTCTGCGATAATATTCTGTTTAGAAGAGCTTACGGTATATGTATGTGAGTCTGAAATGTCAGGGTCGGTCATGGTAAAACTTGCCGTCCCGATCGTATCTTCATCAAAAATCACATCCGCAATCGGTGAAAGCACCGGCGCATCGTTAACGGCTTGAACGCTGACCGTTACCGTCGCAGTTGCAGTATCATCGCCATCCGATATCGTGTAACTGAAAGGGATATCCGTGTTGGATGCAACCTGCCCCGATAAAAATGTAATGGTTCCGTCTGTATTGAGTTGCACTGTCGCATTCGTTCCGTCAATCGCCACTGTGCCGCCGCTTGTAATGTCGGTACCGTTGATTTTTACAATACTGAGCGGATCTTTGTCCCTGTCGTAATCGTTGTTCAAGAGATCGACGGTCGGTGTGGTATTTTCGAGAATTGAATGATAGGCATCATTGTTCGCTGCAGGAAGATCCTCTACGGAATTGATCGTAAACGGAATCGTCTGTGTTGTGGTCAGATTGCCGTCGCTGACGGTGATCTGAATATGGCAATCTCCATGCTGATCGGCGTTGGGCGTCACAATCATGGAACATGTCCCGTCACTGTTTCTCGTGATTGCAATTCCGCCGTCCTGAATCAATTCTTCGTTATCGCAGCCTGCCGTAACAATCAGGGAGGCTGCCGCGGTTTCTACATCAGAAATT
>CAYUFL010000051.1:0-9791 GCA_964444065.1 uncultured Lachnospiraceae bacterium | reverse complement strand
TTGTCGGCGGGCAAGGCATGGTCGTACTGGCGCTGACCACGCTGCTGAGAAACACGGGCGGCGCTTATAAATTTTACGTCGGCGAAGCAAAAGACGTGGAGCTGCTGCCGAATGTCAAAGGAACGGCTCGCATGATCTGGAAGATCAGCCTGATTTATTTGCTGATCGGTACTGCCGCGCTTTGGCTGACCGGTATGCAAATCGGGCTCCAACCGTTGAACGCGCTCTATCAGGGATTCTGCATGTTTGCATCCGCATGGAGTACGGGCGGATTTGCGCCGACATCCTTAAATGTCATGTTCTACCACAGCTTTCTGTACGAAACCGTCACAATCCTGTTCTTCATTTTGGGTTCCCTGAATTTCGGGCTGCATTACGCCGTATGGAACGGCAACCGAAAGGAACTGACGAAGAATATCGAGGTGCAGAGCTTCGTGATCACATCGTTTGCCGCCTGCGCCTTTGTCGTCGCGCAGCTGAGCAAGTCGGGCATTTACACCGATGCGGTTTCCCTGTTCCGACGTGTGGTTTACAACGTGCTTTCCGCCCATACGACCACCGGATTCAATACCGTATATTCCAAACAGTTTATTCTGCAATGGGGCGATTTCGCGATCTTGATTATGATTGTTGCCATGCTCATCGGCGGCTCTGCCTGCTCTACCGCAGGCGGGTTCAAAGGACTGCGCGTCGGCATTGTATACAAAGGAATCCTTGCTGATGTAAAAAAACTGATTTCCTCGGAACGCAACGTCAGAAGCGTGAAATATCACAACATGAAAGACAGCATTCTGGATGATACCGCAATCAAAGCCGCGGCACTGATCATCATCTGCTACACTGTTACCTTTGCGGCGGGCACATTGCTGGGCACGTATTTCGGCTACCCGCTCACAGAAGCAGCATTCGAATCGGCTTCCGTTACGGGCAATGTCGGATTATCCATCGGCGTTACATCTGCCTCCATGCCGGCTGCGATGAAAGTATTCGATATTATTGCCATGTATCTGGGACGTCTGGAATTTTTGTCTGTCTTTGCCCTGATCGGTTATTTTTTCGGAGGAGTGAAAAAAGTATGTCAAAATCGATTCTCGCGCTGATCTGCGCGCTGCTCGTCATCTGTCTGATTGCTTCTCCCGTATCCGCGGATACTGCAATCGCAATCAACGATCTGATTTCGAACGGCACAACGTACGACGGTACACAGGTAACCGTGCAGGGAGAGGCGCTCGGCGAAGCAATGCAGCGCGGCGATTACAGCTGGGTGAACATTTCCGACGGTACAAATGCCATCGGTATCTGGATGAAAACGGAAGATGCGCGCCGGATCACCTATTACGGAGACTACAAGAAGATCGGCGACACGATCGAAGTAACCGGCACATTCTATCTCAACTGTGCGCAGCACGGCGGCGATGTCGATATCCACTGCACCGCAATGCGCATTGTGTCGCAGGGGCATCTGAGTTCGGAAACAATCTCCGGGACAAAAATTGCGATCGCGGCAATTCTGTTTCTGCTGGTCTGCGGGTTATTCGGCATTTATTTCCGCATGAGGAAAAACGGCGCTTCGGTCGATTGATCAGATATCACGCACATGGCTGTCGTATCAAAAAACGGAGTCCCGTCTGGGATTCCGTTTTTGTGTTCAGTTGTCTTGTTGCAGCAAGGACTTATCCCCTTGCCTTTACGCTTCTTCTTTCTCGTCCGCCGCCGCTTCGGCACGATAATTCATCACGTTTTCCATCATATGTTCCAGTATTTTTCGCGCTTTTTTCGCGTCGTCGTCACTGAATCCATCCATCAGAATATCGTTATACTCATTCTGAATCGATCTGATTTCATGCCGTATCGCTTTTGCGGCTTCCGTCAGATAAATATACTTCTTGCGCGTAACGGCTTCTTCTTCGCGTATGATATATCCTTTTTCTTCGAGAACTTTCAATGCTCTTGCAGTATTCGACTTATCTATCATCAGATGTTCGCTCAGCTGTTCCTGCGATAATCCGTCTCCCGAGAACAGCAGTTCCGAAAGAAAACCCCATTGCCCCTTGTCCAGCCCGAACGGCTTCATCTGTATGCTGAAATAGCTCTGTCCGAAACGATACATCGCTGAAACAGCTTTCTGATAAACCGCTTCTTTCAGCTCTTTTGATTCTTTGGATTCTTTCTCTTCCTTCGGTTCTTTCTGCTCTTTCAAAGGCTTGTCCGCCTTCGGTTCCTTCGGCTCTTTTTTTGCCTTTGATTCTTTTTTTGCTTTATCCTGCTCAACGATACTTTCCTGATCCTGCAGGATAGCGTCATCCTTCTTTTTATCTTTGTTGTCCTTATTCTTTTTCATATGCAACCCCCTGTTTGTCTCGGATTATATCAAAGTTGGGTTGCGTGCGCAATCATTTAACTGAAATTTAACGACATCTTTTGTAAAATTTTCGTAAAATTCATTAAATCGCAACATTACAGATGCTTTTTAAACGAAGCAAGATGATTTTGCGACGCCTCCATCAGCGATGTGAATACCTGCGCCACATCGGACGGCAAATCGTAAGACAGGAATTCTTTATACATCGCGATATTCAGTATCTCCGCATCCACGCCCGTCTGATACGCTTCGTCCAGAGAAGCTGGCAGCACCACGTAATCTGCCGAAGTATCCTTTGGAATCGCAAAACCGTAAGACTGAAACAATGCCGTCAATGTCGCAATATGCGTTTCTTCCGCGCTCATAATATTCTGGAACAGCTGCTGCTCCCCGTACGCATCCAAAATCAGCTCATACTCCGCACGTGCCGCATACTCATCCTGTATCGCATAGTTCATCATTTTTTCCAGTGTCAGATCGTTATCCGCAGATGCGCCCGCGGAACCGTACCCCGAGAGGGTCAGCTCCTGCGCCGCACTCTGATCGACTGTTTTTTGCCCGCATCCGCTCAGCAGAACCGCTGCCGCAGACAGTATCAAAATAAAGGAAATCCATCGTTTTGTTTTCATTCTCTTTCACTCCTTTTGTTTGATCATAACACTGAATTCTGAAATTTGTCTGAAATATACCAGATCAACAAAAAAAGATACCCCTTTTGCATAGGGGTATCAGATTACGAAACGATGGATATGCCTGTAGCCTTCTGAGCACAGTTCTTTTGTTATTTCGTAATAATCACGTAGTACATACCGTTATATTCCTCATATGTATAAGTATATCCGTGATAGGTTACGATATCCGCCGCTGAAAAAATCGTGTCGAATTCATCGGTATCCGCTTTCGGATCGATGGTTTCCATCACGCCGTATACGAGTGAAACCCATTCATTTGTCGGTGTATCATAATCACCCGCATCAAAAGCCACCTCGTCCAATCCGATATAAATCGCATCTCCGTAATAGCTGGAGGATTCGATATACAGATACAAATAATCGTTGATGGTATAGGAGTAATCCGTTGTGTTCACACCACCGCTTGTTTCCGTATTCGATTCAAATCCCGTAACTTTCAGCGTATATCCGTAAGTATTGCCGTTTGAAATCGCACCCTTCATTATGTCCTTCGCAGACATGCCGAAGTCCGGCAAAGTCGCATCCCCGCAGCCCGCAAGCAGAGGCAGCAACATGCAAAGCATTGCCGCAAAAGCAAAAATTCTCTTCATTTCTTCTTCTCCTTTTTGACGGAAATCGCTCCGTTCTTATATTGTTATTGTAACATGCAAAATCTGCGCTTGGCAACAAAATTCCGTGCCTCTGAATCGGAATATCAGATAAAATCCTAATCTGCGGTTCGATTTTTCTTGCAAATCGGAACCATTTTTGATGCGATGGAAAAAAGCCAAAGGGGGAAACAACACATGAAAATCAGTGCAAGAAATCAGGACAAAGGTACAATCGTCTCCGTTAAGAAAACCGCGCAGCGCTATCCCGATGTCACGCTCGCCGCAGTTGCGGCGCTGATCGCGGCTTCGGTGCTCATTTTCCGAAAACGGCAACTGTAATCACGAAAAGAGAAACAAAAAAAGGGCGGTATGCCCTTTTCTATTCGGTAATTATTTCATTTTCTGCCAGATTAAATATATTATCCTTCCATGTTACATAATTAGAATATTCTTTACTGCCATAATATTTTATACCATCAATTTCCATTTGTTTACAGCATGAAGCTACATATGATGGAATCAAATACTCTTTATACAAACTTCCGATTTGCACATTATCAGGCAATTGATATCTACAGTATTCTAAAAATTTTCCACCTTTATTTTTATCCGAAATATTAATTAAAGTAATCTTATCTTTTGGTAATAGCTTTACCATCTGTATTCGAGAGTTACTGCTTTTGTTATGTTTCCTTAACTCAATTTTTACTCCATGCTTTTGATCTGAAAAATAATAATTGCTTTCACCAGGAAAATTGAATCTACCATGATAGGTAACTCCGAACGGTGCCCTTAACATCTCTTCACCCATATACGGGGCTTGATCATTCGGAAGCACACGACCATGAAAATAATGATCATTATCGAATCCTGTTTTGTCTTTCCAATGTTTTATGATTTCGTATATTTTAAGACCAATTTGGTGAGACCCAGCGAAACATATATTCGCAGGAATATAATTCATAAACTCAATGAGCTCAGATTCAGTTAAATCTTCAAATACATCATTTGCCGAACATATTAAATTCATTTCAGATACAGTAGCAATTGAATCTTCTTTCTCCTCGTCACTGCTATCAGAAATAAATACCTTTTTCGATGAATCAAAGAAGATATCCCTGACACTAGACAACCTTGACGCTGTGCCAACATGCATTTCTTTTATAATACTTTTTAAACCATAAGGCAGTGTTTCTCTTGCGCAGTTAAATAATTCAGTATTTAACTTTAAAACTGCTAAATTCGGTACACTTATTGTATGTTTTTTGAATGATTTAATATATTCATTAAGACCGCTAAATGCAGTATTAGCAACAATACTCTTTTTTAATTTGATCAACTCTTCCGTCTGCACGCTATTTTGGATAGAAGCAATCAATTCATTATTTAGATTAATGTAATCATAAAATACATTCTTATTTATTTGCTGAAATAATTTTGTATTTTCTACAACAGGTTGCAATGACGCTGAAATTAACTTCATCGACTCGTTAGTAGCAATAATATTCTTAAATTGATCGGAACGAGCGATTATATCAGTAAAATATCTACTCATCACTGTCTTTATTTGTAAATTATTATTCGTAATCGATTGTATTTTTTCCAATTCATTCATGTTTATGTTGATGTTGTTTTCCATCATACCAGCCCACCCCATTGTTTATATATATATTTTATTATTTAATATATCATAATTCAATAATCAAACAGCTTATTTCCAAAACTTATAATGATAAATTTCTAAAAAGCTACACCCAATAAACAGTTGCAGTTTCAGTCATTTATATTATCCGTTAATCGCAATCAGAATCAGACACAACAGACACGCTGCCGCAAAGAAAAACAGCGGCCACAATCGGATCAGAATCTGCACAAGTGTCTGTTTTCTTCGCTCCGTCTGTTTTTTTTCCAGATACGCGATTCCACGCGGAGTCAGTGTGAGCACCTGAATGCGGTTGTCCACAGGATGTTGAGAGATCACAAAATGTGACGGATGCGCCTTCACCATTCTTCGTATACTCTGCGTCCCGACTCCAAACCGTTCGCAGATCTCGTGGTAGGTCTTTGACCCGTCAGTCAGATATTTCATAATCTTTAATGCATCTTGCATATTCGCTCTCAATTCCGACCGCCCCGGCAAATAAAATCATACCCGATGCGCGGCGCATGATTGGATTACACGGATCGACATATAGATTTTGTACCAATTTTATCCTACTGATTGCGCCTTTGTCAAGATTGCAAAACTGCGATATCCGCATCGCAACAAACACAGCAAAAAACCGACTTCCGAAAAAGAAGCCGGTTTTAATCTGTTTTGATTATTATATTGCGGAAAATAGCCTACAGTTCGTTGATGATAGGTTCACCGCTGCGGGATCTCATCGTGTTTTCATAGCAGATTCTCGCAGAATTCCGAATGGTGTTGACGGTTGGTCCTGCGGCGTGCGGCGTGATGAATACATTCTTCATCGCCCACAGCGGACTGTCTTTCGGAAGCGGTTCTTCATGAAACACATCGAGAATTGCGCCCGCGATTGTTTTTTCTTCCAACGCACGGATCAATGCGGTTTCGTCCACCGTATCTCCGCGTGAAATATTGATAAACACCGCTTTGTTTTTCATCGCACGGAATTCTTTTTCGCCGATCATATAACGTGTTTCTTCGGTCAGCGGAGTTGCCATCACGACAAAATCACTTTCTCCGAGCGCTTTTTGCAGCGCATCGAGACCATACACCTGATCCAATGCTTCATAGGGTGCAGGATATTTATCCACGCCGATCACACGCATGCCGGCGCCTTTTGCTTTTTGTGCGATCACTTTTCCGATTGCGCCGGTGCCGACAATGCACAGCGTCTGTCCGTCAATGTCTTCTCCCGGCGCGGGCGGCACCCACTGATTTTGCTGCTGATTGAGTATATGCGCCTGATAATGATGGCTGAAAAAAATCATGTGACCGATGACATATTCTGCAATCGATCCTCCCTGCGCACCTTTTGTGTTGGACACTTTAACGCCCATGGCGTGCAGTTTTTCCAGCGGCAGATTTTCTACGCCTGCGGTCAGACTGCATACCAGTTTGAGTTTTTTGCACACAGACAGCAATTCGTCGTCCAGCTGCACCGCATGGGTGCCTCCGCCGTACGTCACAATCACGTCTGCCTGCGGCAGTTTTTCCAGCGCGTCCTCACGCTGTCGGCATTCACAGAGCGCCTCGCCAAAGAGCGTCTGCAATTCGGACATGAACGGGTTGTCGATGTTGATTAAGGATACGATCATACAAGTACCTTCTTTCGTCAATATGTATCATGTAAATGAGCATGCGGCTGCGCTTGCTGAATTTTGATTCCGAATGACTGCACATTGTGGTATCGGCTCATTGATTCCTCGTGTAAAACGAAAAAACGGCTGATATCCAAACAGCCAAATGATTGAATCCATACGTTCGGCAATGCTTCCACCAAACTGTTTTATACTACAGATCGCACGCCTTGTCAAGGATTACTCTGCTCCGTTTTTATACAATATGATCATAAGTATAATTATAAAATATGCAGCAAACCGTGTTCGGGGGTTTTGCCGACTTTGTACTCCTAATCAAAATCCTCAAAAAGAAAAAACGAGGCGCTTTCGCACCTGTTTCTTTGCTTCCATGACGCGGTCAACACCACGATTCCCACGTCTTACCCAGTACTTTTTCGACAAATATCCCGGCGATATCACGCATGAATCCGGCTGTTTTAATACGATGGACGCTTGCCTGCTCAACCTTCAGCTTAAGTGTGATCGCTTCACATAGTTTACCGACTATTTTTGAGTGCAGCATCTCCCGATCATTTTTTTTCATAGAGGGCATCGGTTATACTTCGCCTCGAGTGAGGGCTGTTGCGCTGTTTGTACGCGTACATTCTGTCTTCGGCATCCTTAAATATATCCTGCATGTTTTCATTTTTATTTACTTTCACATAGCAGCCGAACGATACGGAGATATCCATCGCATCTACTTTTTCTTTCGCCAATAATTCATTCATACGATTCATTACAGCTTCCGCCTGCACCTGATCTGTTTTTGGCAGCAGCACAACAAACTCGTCGCCGCCATGTCGTGCAACGATATCGCCTTTTCTGCATCCCTCCGTGATCGCCTGCGCTGCTTTTTTCAGCAGTTCGTCCCCTTTTGCATGTCCGAGGCAATCATTAACCATTTTCAGCCCATTTACATCCCCCATAATAATCGCGATCGGAAGATTATCTTCGGTATCCACTCGTTTCAACTCTTCTTCGTAGAATCTGCGATTATATAACCCTGTGAGCTGGTCGTGATAGCTTAAGTATTTGATTTCTTCTTCCTTTTTCGTATATTCGGTAATATCTCTGGACAAAGCAACAAACCCGATATAATTTCCGTCGTTGTCACTGCATATGGATGCGGAAAAAAGGATTGGGATACGGATATTGTCTTTTGAAAGTAAAAAACTCTCCTGATTTCGTATGGGGTCATGAGCCAGCGTTTTGAGCATATTTTGTGTTTCCGATCGGACATCCTCGGGGAAAAGCATCTCATAAGGTTTCCCCAGCAAATCCGTGTTCTCATATCCCAACAGAGATAATGTTTCGGCATTCGCATATGTAATCAATCCCTTGGGGTTCACCAATATCACCGAATCGATGATTGTCTTGAGGATACTTTCGGCGGCAAGGGATGGGGAGATGATCATCAGTCGGAATTTTATAATCGCATAAAGAATTCCGGAAAGCCAAATCAAAAGTGTTGCTACCGTAAGATCAGGAATATCAGCGCTGAAAAAGATTTTTGTGCAGCAAATCAAACCCGATGCAATCATAAAAGAAATGATCGTTGAAATAAATATAATTTTAGCCTGTTTTCGTTCCCTTTCAGACTCGGATTTTCTTAACACAGAGTAACATAAATACACATTGATCAGCCCTGTCAGACAGATCATGAGAATGAAAACAAAAAACCATACGGAACCAATATTCGGAATCGCCACCCAGCCGTATTGATTATGAACGAAATCGCTTACGAATAAATCACGTTTCATTGCCTGAAAAAATAAGATTACCGCAGGCAAATACAGCAGAACGTACGTCCACCATTTTTTCAGAAATTGATCTTTTTTCGCATACATGAGAAAGAAGTGCAACGAGATGGAGGCAAACGTGCAGTAACCAACTGAAGCAATCCCGCTCCAAAAACTGCACGCGGATTTATCGGGCGCAATGATGGAATATGCTATCGCAATCGACCAAATAAAAAGGCTCAGATTCAGTGCGAAAAACACCCTGTTCAATGCAGCTTTTCTGTCGGTGTAAAGCATGGCAATGCCCAGACCAAGATAAACCATGCTGCAAAAAAACAATACTTGCGAAAATACATTCATATTCTCTCCACTTCTCTTGAATGAATAGGAGCATTTAAGTTAATGGCATCTTTTGTTTTATGAGCAAAATACAGCATATTTCCGCCCGGAACGGAACGTTTCGCTTTCCCCCTGCTATGATTGGGAGCTTTTTGAATATTATACCATCTTTACTAATAATATACAACAATATATGAACCATCGTGTTTTCCCTGCACCGAAGCCTTTACAGGATTGTTTCTTATGTATCAAAATCAGCTCATCGTCAACTGCCATGTTTCGATCGGTCGTTGAGCAGTCCTCAGAAAGTCTCCGCTGTTCACAGCGTAGGGAAAACTCAAATAAGCATATAAATCTTCATCTTATTTGAAGGCATACTCGAAATTTCATCGTTATTATAATAGTAGAGATGACAGAATGGAGAATGCAATGAACATATTGATTTTGACCGGACGCTTTGGAATGGGTCATTATTCTGCTGCCGAAGCGATCAAACAAGAAATACTGCTGACCAATGCCGACGAAACTGTAAATGTTATCGATATCATGGATTATATCGCGCCTGCATTGGGTGATTTCATATATAAGGACTTCAACTTCCTTGTGAGCAAGTGTTCCAGACTATATAACTTTTTAAATGAAATCACTGCAAAATACAGCAGTGTTCCTTTTAAAAATCTTTTTGAAAAGAAAATAGACTGTCTTTTATCGCTGTATCATCCCGACTTGATTGTTTCGACGCTTCCCGTTTGTTCGCAATATA
>CAYUFL010000050.1:0-9805 GCA_964444065.1 uncultured Lachnospiraceae bacterium | reverse complement strand
AGCACAAGTGCCAGCATGATGTTTGTCGTGGCGGAGCAGACACTGATGTTCCAGCCCATGCGGTACGCAAGGATGTATCCGAATTCCAAGCCGACGATGGCAAAGCCTAAGGCGAATCCCGTCCAATTCAGACTGTGAAGATCTTCCGACAGTGTGCGTGTCCCGGAATAAGGAACCGTGACATACAATAATGCCGTCAGTGCCGCAGCGCACAGATAGGTGACGACCAATGAGAGAAACGGGTTTGTGCCGGTAGGCATCAGTTTCGTGCAAAGGTTGTAGACGATATTCGCGAGCAGAATCAGCGCAATCGGCAGATAAAGATTCATTTGATGGTTACTCCTCTGTACATTTCGGCGGTTCCAAATCTTGTTCGGGCGTGTCCTTGTTTGCTCCGACATAATGCTTTCTTACAAAGATCAGATAGATCACCAGCCCGAGCAATGCGCAAAACATCGAAATTTGATACATGATACTGTACCCGAATAAGGAAGCGATTTTCCCGAAGATGATTGCGCCGACGCCGATGCCGAGATCAAAGCCCGTAAAGAATGTTGCATTTGCTGCGCCGAGGCGGTTTTGTGCCACAGAACGGGTTGCCATTGTCTGCAGACTCGGATGCGTCGCGCCAAAGCCGATCCCATAAAAGAATCCGGCAAGCAGAAAGACGGGCAGCGTGTGGGCAACCGAGATCACAAACATGCCAAGTGTCATAAAAAGCAGTCCGGGGATCAGTGCGTAATCATAGCCTTTTTTATCGATCAGCCGCCCGAACATCGGACGGGAGAATAGCAACGTCACCGCATATACCGTGAAGTAGAGCCCGATGTTTTCGACACCTTCCTGTGCCGCATACAGCGAGATAAAACTGATGACTGTGCCGTAGGTCAGTGTAGCGAAAAACATAATACCGGCAGGTCGAATGGCCTGGCGTTCATAAAGAGACGTTTTTTCTTTTTTGAGTGCTGCTTTCGTTGTTTTATCTATTTTCGGATAACAGAGGAAAAAGGAAAGGATCAGCCCGATAATCACCAAGGCGCCTGCAAGAAAGGTCACTGTGCGAAAATCCGATCCTGCCATCAGAAATAAACCGATGGCGGGAGCGAGTGCCATTGAGATACTGGTGGAAAGACTGAAATATCCCATACCTTCTGCAAAGCGCGGTTTCGGGATGTTTTCTGCAGCAATGGTACTGGTTGCCGTGCCCGAAAATCCCCAACCGAAGCCGTGAAGCAGCCGAAATCCGAAGACGATCAGCAAGCCCGGCAGATAACTGTAGGCAAATGTGGCGACTAAAAAGATTGCGATACCGGCGAACAAGACCTGCTTTCTGCCGATCGTATCAAGAGCCGCGCCCGAAAGAGGTCTGGCCAGGAGTGTCGTCAGCGTGAATGCCCCCGAAATCAGCCCGATCATTGCATCGTTTGCCCCGAGGGACTGAATAAATAAAGGAAAAGTCGGCATCATGATTTGGAAACCGAAAAATAAAAAAAGGTTTAATAGGACGATGAGAACGAACTGCTTCGTCCAAAGTTTCACCGGATTGTGCTGCATAGGATGATCCTCCGTATCTGTCTGTCAGATTCAATTTTTGTCAATAGGTTTATTATACTGCACGAAATCGGTGAGGTAAACAGTAAAAAAGCGTCTTTTCCTAAAAGAAGACGCTTTACCGATTATTTTTAATCCAGTTCAGGGCAAAATCCACGCCTTCCTTGACGTGCAACAGATGGCAAACCGCGTTGCCGACTGTTCCGATACGGGCAATATTCGTTTCGCTTTCCAACGCTGCACCGACCTGTTCAAAATCATCGCTGTCGTAATCGCAATCCTCGAAAGGAACCCATTGCGGCGTGCCGTTTTGCAGAATACATGCTCCTGATTGCATTTTCGGCATTGCTTCCCACATGGTTTCTGCCAGATGAAAGCTTGTGCAGTTGCCGTAGCCGACACCCAAAAGCAATATTTTTGCATTCAGACGGTACATCGCTCCGAGCGGAGAATCCATGCCGAACTGCGGTGTCAGCGGGTGGTTTTTCGTAATCTCGGCGGATTGTTTTCCGTTGGCCGTAAAGGATACCTGCGGATGATCCGATCGTACTGTCCCGGGATAAGAACGGAACAATTCTGCGATTTTACCCATGCCGCGGGTCGGAGAGACTTCCGCGCGGTATGCGGGCATATTTTTGCATATTGTTTCGCACCACTCCGGCGGTACGGGCGGATTTTCCCATTTGGACGGTTCCGAATTCTCTCCCGAATGTGCGGGCATGCAAAGCGTTCCTTCTGATCCTACGCTTGCGAGCAATGCGTCGATGACGGCAACGGCGCTGCCGCAGACCCAGCCGAGGGACGAGAGGGAAGAATGCACCAAAAGAATATCCCCGTGCTGAATGCCCAAGACTTGCAGGTCATTGACAATCGATGCGGTTGTCAGCGGCAGGGCAGTATTGTGTATCACATTAGATTCGCTCATGAGTATTTTCCTGCTAATTAGGTTTTAACAACATTATAACATTAAATTATTCTGATTTCATTTGATGAGTTCAAAATCGATAAAATGTTTATCAACCAAAGAATTTTAATGCACTAATTTATTGTGATATTGATGTCAATATTGTATAATAAATCATATATATGAAGTAGGGGGGGGTGCTAACATGGCACGTAAAACTCAACATGTCGTTCCAAATAAAGATGGTGGATGGAGTGTCAAAAAGGGTGGAGCCGAAAGAGCAACTAAGAAATTTGATAATCAAAAAGAGGCAATAGCATTTGGGCGTAATATAAGCAAGAATCAGTCATCTGAATTAATTATTCATAGAAAAGACGGAACTATAAGAGATAGTCTTAGTTACGGTAATGATCCTTGTCCGCCAAAAGACAAAAAATGAGTTCAGAAAATTATTCTCGTAATGTATTTATTAATTGTCCTTATGATAAAGAATATAAGGGGTTAATGGACGCAATTATATTTACTGTAATTAGTTTGGGTTATGAACCTAGATTAGCCTTGTTGTCATCTAATTCAGGAGTAAATCGCATTGATAATATTTTACAACTCATTAAGGAATCTCAATTTGGAATTCATGATCTTTCAAGGATGCGATCAAAAGATGGAAAAGAATTAGCTCGTTTTAATATGCCTTTTGAGCTAGGTATTGATTATGGGTGTAGAAAATATTTAAGTTCAGATTGTGGGGATAAAGTTTTTTTAATTTTAGATAAAGAAAAGTATGATTATCAGAAAGCCATCTCCGATTTATCTGGTGTTGATATTAGAGCTCATGATAATAATATTGAAATTTTGATTGAATGTATTAGAAATTGGTTTGTAGAAAGTACAAAAATATGTGAGGTGTCTGCAGCGATAAAACTTTTTTATGAATATACTGATTTTCAGCTTTATCTACTCTCAGAAGCAAAAAAACGTGGTTATAATGAAATGACTTATTCAGATAAAATTACTACAGTTGAATTTATTGATTATGTCAAAAGGTGGAAGATAGCCAAAGCTTGAATTTAAAATTAGAGCAAAAAAGAAGCACCAATTGGTGCTTCTTTCTTATTATCTGATAAAATTCGTCATTTTGCGCGGTTCCGTTTCGGGCATCGGAACGGATTTTCCCGCTTCGCGCACGTTCATCAGCCACGCCATATTCCGCCCGAGGGTGCGCATAATCTGCATACCTTCTTCGTCCTGCACAATCTGATCTTCATTCGTTCCGTGCAGTCCGTTCCAGTAGAAGGATGGTGTGATCAGTACGTTTCTCAGGTTGAAATAATTATTCAGCTGCTGAAATGTCGTTACATCCCCCGCGCGTCTGACCGAGGTGACAGCTGTGCCCACTTTGTATGCAAGATCGGGACCTGCGAAAAAGAAACGATCAAGAAAGCATTTCATCGTTCCCGCGATGCCCGCGTAATACACAGGAGCACCGAGAATGATTCCGTCGATTTCTTTCGTTTTTTTCAGAGCTAAATTAACGACATCGTCAAACACACAAAGATGTTCGTCATTGCGTTTGCAGAATCCGCACCCCGTGCATCCGTGGATGGCTTCCATTCCGACGTGCATCATTTCGGTTTCGATATCCTGTTTTTGCAGTTCTCCCGCTATCAGTCTGATCGCCTGATAGGTACCGCCCTCTTTATGCGGACTTCCGTTAATCGCCAGTACTTTCATTCGTTACCTCCTGAATTTATAAGATCGTCAGTTTCATCCCGACGCCAACTTCGGCAATCGGAATATATTTGTGTATTTCCGCGCGCACCGCAAACGAAGTGCAGTGGCATGGGTACAGTTGTGCAATCCCGTTTTCTTTGAAATAGGCTATTGTCTGTTCCAAACGGCTGTCGGTTTCAAATAAGTGAAATCCGCCGATAATACCCGTGATGCGATCGTCCTTGCAGACCAGCTTGGCGTATTCCGCGATATTGCAGATGCCGCTGTGGGAGCATCCCGTAATGAGAAATAAGCCGTCTTCACCCCGATAAACCACAGCAGAATCGTCCATGACGAAATCTTCCGTATCTCCGTTTTCGGTGCGAATCATTCCGATTGCGCCGCGCGGCTCGAAATCTACCATCTGCGGAATTTCTCCCAGAAAAGTGAGATTGTCCGATAGTTTGATCGGTCTGTCGCTCAGCGTCAGTTTGCATTTTTGTTCCAGCGTTTCCGCATTGTACGGGGCGCAGATCGCAAGCCCTTCCGTATCCCGTTGAGACAGCGCAAGCGAATGTGCAATGACACGCACTGCACCGCGATCTTTTCCTGCAAAAAACGGTACAAGACCGCCTGTATGGTCGTCATGTCCGTGGGAAAGCACAATCGTATCGACACCGCCGATGTCGATGCCGAGTGTTGCCGCATTCCGCATAAATACATCGGAGTAGCCAACGTCCACCAAGAGTGAAATATCGGTATCCTTGATATAATAGCTTACTGCGGGCTCTCCGATCAGATAGCGGTCGATGGTTGTATTGTTGTCCGCGAGTACGGTCAGTTGCATTTTGTTGTCCTTCGGAATGATTCTTCCGTTACCTTTGCCATACTGTATTCGTCGATATAACTTTCGTTGTGTTTCAATCCGTTGCGTTTGATTCCTTCTGTTACAAACCCTGCTTTACGGTAGAGCGCAATGCCTCGTTCGTTATGTGCCATTACGCTCAGTTCCAGTCGTGTGATGTCGTTTTCTTCAGCCCATACATCGAGTTGCCGAAAGAAATTTGTTCCGATGCCCTGTTGCTGATAAGCAGGCAGAATGCCGATTGTAATGTATGCGCTGTGGCGGATTTTCCGATGAACTCCCCGCTCGGCACAGAGATAGCCGATGAGCGTATCTTGGTCAAATGCGCCGAGGAGCAATGATCCTGATTTTTTCAAATCACGTATTTCGCGGCGTATGCTGCGCACCGTATCGCTGCGTTCGTCTGCATACAGCATCATGGTGTCCGTTTCTCGGGCGAGAGCCAGTTTCAAGCGCATCAATCCTTGCGCGTCTCTCTTGGTGATCGCTCTGATTTGCATCTCAAATGTTCCAATGTTTTTTCTTATTGTATCACAGTTCGCTTTTCTTTCATCCATATCAGAGCAAAATCAAAAAAGCGGACGAGCCATTTCGGTTCTGTCCGCAGTCTTCATAAATACTTGATTGCTTCCCGCACACTGAGTTTGGAAAGGGGATGGGAACCAATGAATGCCGCCACCCAGTCTCTGTTTGTTTTCGAGTATTCCCGCAGTGCCCAGCCAATGGCTTTGTTGATAAAAAATTCCTTGCTGCCGAGATTCGCTTCGATGATCTGTGAGAGCAGTGCCGTGTCGGTCTGCTCTTTTGCGTGCAGCTGAATGAGGATTGCAGTGCGTCTCAGCCACAGGTTGTCGTTTTGTGCCCAGGATAAAACCACGTTCCTCATTTCGGAAAACTTGCGATGCAGTTCCGCTGTGATCGGAACGAGTGAATCGACGGAATCCCACCATGAATTTGTTACGATCAATTCCTCGATGTTCTTTACGTCATGCAGCGTGAGCCTTTCTTTGACCGAAAGCAAATAGCTGATTGCCAGATAATGAAACTCACGCTCGTCTTTGCAATAACAATCGAAGACGAACGCCCAATCGACGCCGTCTTCTTTTTTCTTTTCTTTCAGGAATTCTTTCGACAACAACGCACGCTGCGGTTTTGCGATTCCCAGAAAAGGGAAGTTGTTTTTCAGATATGCTGCCATTTCGACAGACTTGCTGTTATTGTGAGCTTGATAATAGACTTCAAAAATATCAGTTGCCATCATTACTTACTCCACTCGTATCAATAGATATAATTATCTCACAGAGAAAAGAATGATGCAAGATTCTCTCTTATTCCTTCGCAGTCGCTCTTCTCACCATCAGCCAGCATAATCCGCCGAAGAGCACAAACGCCGTTACACAGCTGATCACTACAGCATATGGTCCGTTATGATAACCGATCATCAGTAAGATGAATTTACCGATTGCCCGATAGATTGCGCCGTTTGTGAAAATAGAATCGATAATCGGCAGAATCATGAAGAAGAGTACGGGTACGCCCACCGATACCAATATTTTCGCAAGCTTATTCATGTGATAATAACCCAGCGTGATGAAGTATCCGATCATACCGAGTGCCGCATATATGGCAGTACTCCACAGAAAGGAGGTAAATATCCATGCGGAACCCGATACAGAAGTGCCGTAATACTGCAAGAACGCAGATTGGTACGGTGAGATGGAAGCGGCGATCAGGGCATTTACATTGTCGATCAGCGACATCGCCGCAGCCGTAACAGTGATGGTAGCGATCGTGCTGACAAACAGCTGTTTTCTGGATCTGCTGTTTTGCAGAAACATATAAAATGATTCTTTGAATAAATTGAGCCCCAGTATGAAGATAAATATCATCGAGGAATTTTCCATTCCTCCCATGAAAGAAACATTTTCTCCGTACATCGGAATATTTACCAAAATGATCGTGAGCAGATAGATCGAATAGATAACGATATAAAAGATCATCAAAGGTCTTTTGATCCCTGTCAATTGATAGTTGATTGCTGTTCTCATCTCAGCTCCTCCTGTTCGTTTGTCATACGGATGAAGAGTTTTTGCAGATCTGCTTTTCCGATTTCCAGGTTGGATGGTATCTCCGACTGATTCACTTTGCCGACGATATATACGGTTTTGAGCCCGCCAAGACTGTCTTGCCCGATGATATCTTTACCGCGTACATATTCATCGACCGCATTGCTTGTTCCGCTCACTGTGTAAGATTCTGCCAGCATTTCTTCGCAGGAGCGCTGCGCCAGAATTTCACCCTTTTTAATTATGATTACATCTTCGATCACCCCGGCGGCTTCTTCGATCAGATGTGTTGAGATTACGAACGTTTTCGGCGCTCTGCTGTAGTTTTCGATCAAAAGTTTATAAAACAATTCTCTGTGATTGGCGTCCAGTCCGAGTACCGGCTCATCGAGCAGCACATAATCGGTTCCGACCGCCAGTGCAATGATAACCTTGACGATCGAGTGATAGCCTGTAGACAGCGCTTTAAATTTTTTGTTTGTATCAAGTTCAAACTTTTGTGCCAAAGTATTCGCATAATCGACATCGAAGCTTGGATAGAATTCTTTGCTCCATCGGAACATTTCCTTCACTTTCATGCTTTCGGGATAATAGTTTTTTTCGCTCATCATATATACGTTTTGCATTGCTTCCGCATTTGTCGCAGCATCCTTATCATCGATGGAGATACTGCCGCTGTCCGCAAATATACGGTTTGTAATGATGTTTAGCAGTGTTGTTTTTCCCGCACCGTTGCGTCCGAGCAATCCGTAGATTTTATTCGGCTCGATGGTTACGGATACATCATGCAGTGCCCGCACGCTGCCGAATGTTTTGGTGATATTTTTTACTTCAATTCCGTTCATCCGTGAAACCTCTTTCTATCATTTGTATCATATCGTTTTTTGTGACATTCAGCCGTTTGGCTTCGTCGAGCATTTTGATCACATAAGCTTCATAAAATTGATCTTTTCTTTTTTCCATCAGCTGCTTCGCCGCTCCTTTGCTTACAAACATTCCCACACCGCGTTTTTTATAGATGATGCCCGTATCGACCAGCATGTTCATTCCTTTGAGCGCTGTCGCGGGATTGATTTTATATGTCACGGATATTTCAGTCGTTGAAGGGATCTGTGTCTCTTCGGGGAATGCTCCCGAGAGGATTGCATCTTCAATGTTCTCCGCGATCTGTAAAAATATAGGTCGTTCGTCATCGAAATCTATCTTCAATATGCCCACCCCTTTCTTAGTTAGTTGCTTATGTAACTAACTATATATGCAACGCACCTATTTGTCAAGTATGTTTTAAATAAAGATTGACAAATATTCATTTATACGTAATAATAATTATAACGTAACAAATATTATTACAATGGAGAACGCGATGAAATATATTGAACTTGATACGGAACAGAAACTCAGAATTTACACACTGCCGCTTCGTCAACGCATCATTCGTGAGATGAGCAAAATCGGGAAGCCTGTGACCGCCAAAAAAATAGCAGATCATCTGGGTATCACGCCGTCTGCCGCGCAGCATCATATGAAGCAGCTGATCTCAATCGGGTTGATTGAGAAGGATCATACGGAACAAATTAACGGAATTACGGCAAATTTTATGCGTTTGAGCAATGTGACCGTCCGCATCGGCAACCAGTTCGGCGATGCCCTGTCCGAGTCCAGAAAAGCGTTTATGGACAGTCATTTGGCTCAGATTTATGCGTCTTACGAAGCGACGGTCAAACAACATCCGCACCAAAGCGAAACATCGCCATATGGCGATGTGATTACGGGTATTGTGCATCTCACGGATGAGGATGCTGCGGCACTGGCGAAGCACGTTGCACAATTTCTGATCGGGCACGACACCGCTTCCGAGACAAGTAATCCGTGGGAGGTGGCGATGATTGCGTACCGAATGGACGGGGAAGAGACGACAAGGAAATGAAATTGTCTTCCTATCGTCTGATTTTACTGCTGCACTATTTTGCGCAGGGTATTCTGGTGCCGGTGCTCAGCATGATGTTACTTGCCGGGGGCATCCCGCTTTCCGATCTGGCGCTTGCCATCGGAGTTTACTCAATCACGGCGGCAGTGTTCGAGGTGCCGACAGGGATGCTCGCGGATCTGATCGGAAAAAAGAAAATCTATCTGTGTTCTCTCGCGGTGATGTTGCTTGCCATGACGGTGTTTCTGTTAGGATACGGCACTGCGGCAATGATGAGCGCTGTTTCGCTTTTCGGTGCGGCAAGAGCCCTGGCTTCGGGTTCGTTTGAAGCGTTGTTTCTCGATCGGTATTCCGCATCGTTCGAAAACCTCCCGAGGGGCATTCGTATGCTTACGTTAAGTGAATCCGCAGGGCTCGCTGCAGGTTCGCTGATCGGCGGGGTGCTGCCGTTATTGTCGGTTCGTTTCGGGCTTGGGACATACGATCTCAGTCTGACGGTACGCATTGGCTTGATTATCTTGATCGGTCTGCTGATCCTGCTTTTGATTCCAACCGATCATCCGGAGGTTTGCATACAGAAGCATCGCCTGCGCACACAACTTCGTTCCTGCACTTCTGTTTTGTGTGACAGCCGCATTGTTCGTCTTCTTTTTGTCGCAGTCGTTGCGAGCGGGTTTGCACTGAATTATGTGGAGGCATATTGGCAGCCTTATTTTGCATCTTTGCTTGGCAGTATTTCCGACGCGAGTCTCTGGCTCGGTGTGCTTTCGGTTGCGTTTCTC
>CAYUFL010000049.1:0-10723 GCA_964444065.1 uncultured Lachnospiraceae bacterium | reverse complement strand
TCATATATGGGAGGAGCATTTCATACCTGAAATAATCGATCCCATCACCCTGGAGCCTCTTCCTTACGGCGAAAAAGGCGAGCTTGTATTTACCACAATAACAAAAGAAGGATTACCTCTTTTGAGATACAGAACAAAGGATATTACAAAATTGACCGAAGAAAAATGCCAATGTGGCAGAACTCATGTCCGTATGGAAAAAATTTCGGGCAGGACAGACGATATGCTCATAATAAGGGGGGTCAATGTATTCCCGTCTCAGATCGAAAGTGTCTTGCTCGCAGTTGAGGGCGTGGAACCGCATTACGAAATTGTCGTTACACGCGAACAAACAATGGATAATCTGGAAATCAGTGTCGAACTGAGCGAAAATTTTGCATTTGACACGATATCCTCAGTCGAAAGCCTTGCAAAAACCATTACACATAAGTTAGAATCAGTATTGGGTATTTCTTCCGTGATCCGTCTTGTAGAACCAAAATCGATCACACGTTTTGAAGGAAAAGCAAAACGCGTCACGGACAAACGTAAGGAGAGTGAATCATGATTAATCAGATCTCTGTTTTCATGGAAAACCGTTCCGGAAGACTGAATCAACTGTTAAAGACTTTGGCGGAAGCCGACATTAATATCTGTTCTCTGGCAATTGCCGATACAGGCGAATACGGCATTGCAAGATTGATTGTGGACAAACATGCAAAAGCAATGGCTGCGATAAAAGAAAGCGGCATGACCGCATGCGAAACAGAAGTGCTTGCCATTGAAGCAGACAATACGCCCGGCAGACTGTACCACGCGACAAAACTGCTTGCCGACAATGCAATCAATGTAGAGTACGCATATTCCGCTATTCCGGCCAATCATAACAAAGCAATCGTGATTGTCCGCGTAAACGATATTGACAAAGCAGTCCGCGTCGTCAACGAAGCCTCCGATATCCAACTGGTCGAATCCTTTTAATGTGAGCTCAAATAAAAAGGAGATTCATGATTATGGGTGCAGAGATTCAACTGACCGCTCAAAAGAGGCAAATAATGCTCGATGCGATCAAGCGTTATTTCGAACACGAACGTGACGAAGAAATCGGAACACTCGCCGCAGATATGATGCTGGATTTTATTTTCAGCGAACTGGCACCGGAGTTCTATAATCAGGGTGTATCCGATGCTTATGCTTATCTGAACGACCGGGTCGAAGATGTACTGTCCATTCAGAAATGAAAGCATAGATAAACTAAGAGTCGCAGGAAACTGAGGCTCTTGTTTTTTTGTCCAATCTGATTTTTTGACAGCATAAATAAATTCTGCTATGATCATGACAATCACTGTGAGGGAAAAGGGGACACGATGGAAAAAAGAACGATTATTTATCTTTTGCTCTTTGCTGTTTTGACAACTGTTCTCGCGCTTATATTCCTCCCTCTCCTATCCGAGAAAAAAGCTCAGAATACAGCGGTCGATTTCATGTTCCTATACTACACGACAGAAGGTTCGGAGAAAACCATTGCTGCCGATCTGATTCAAAACGGACAAGCGTCTGATACGATTGCATCTGCACTGAAAAATATTTATTCTGATTATATGACCGCAGATTGTATGCAAAACAGTATTGCAGACCGAACGCTGCTCGAACCGGACATGACTGCGTTAAATACCGCAACCGCCGTTGTGTGCACAGATGTTGCTCTGAGTGAACGCGGCGAATCTTCCGCTGCAAAACGATGTTATACCTACACCGCGGTGATGACGCTTACTGACTCCGATTCCTCCGTTTGTGAATCCACGGTTGAAGGAATTGTTTATTTGATCAAATCGGAAGGAAAATGGAAAATTGATTATTTCAATCCGCAACTCGCGATCGCAAATCTGATTGATATGAACTAAGTCTTTATGATATCCCGATAAACCGAATCCTTCTGTCTGTATCATCTTTCAAAACAAAAAGGAGTCTGACAATTTGCTTGCAGAACCCCTTTTTGATTGCGTTTTATTGTTTCATGATCTGTATGGACATCTTTGCCTTATTTGCTGATACGGCTGCATTTTTCTTCGCCGACCTTCAGTGCCTTGATAATGCTGTAACGAAACCCGGATTCCTCCAACGACGCGACTGCATCAATGGTTGTACCGGCGGGAGAACAAACCATGTCTTTCAGTTCTCCGGGATGTTTTCCCGTCTCCACCACCATTTTTGCCGCACCGAGCACGGCCTGAGAAACGATTTTGTAGGAACGTTTGCGCGACAGTCCCATGGCTACCGCTGCATCCGCCATCGCCTCGATCATCACATATACAAAAGCAGGGGAAGACGAAGCGAGTGCAACAAATGCATTCATATATTTTTCGTTCATGATTTCCACTTTGCCGAATGAGGACAGCAGCTTAATAATCGATTCCATTTCCGCCTTTGTAATCAGATCGGTTTCACAAATCATTGTCAGCCCTTCTCCGACCGAGATCGGCAGATTCGGCATAATCCGCACGACTTTGGTACCCGGGTTTAACCATCCGTACAGATCGGACAACGACACGCCTGCTGCCACGCTGATTACAATCTGTTCCGGTTTGATTGTATCTTTGATTTGGGCAATTACTTTGCTGGACATGTTCGGTTCCACGCACAGAAAGATAATATCACCCTGCACAACGGCCTGCGCATTGTCTGTGGTTACGTTTATGCCGAGTTCGGTTCTCATTGCCGTAATTTTTTCAACGCTCGGATCGGATGCCGTAACATTTGCGGCTTCTACAATATGACCCGACACGATGCCTCGGATCATCGCAGATGCGATATTTCCGCACCCGATAAATGACAATTTCTGATTCATGGATTCTCCTCCGAATTTCTGATGATAAGTTAACGTGCTCTGCACGGACATTACTGTAATTTCTTTCATGGTAGCGAATACCGCGCATTTTGTCAACCGAAACCTGTTGATACGCTGTGTGAAACAGAATTTTGAAATAAAAAATATAAGAATCAAATGAATGTTCGTAAAAAATTGTGTATAATGAAACTATATTGTTATAGCAGGTGATCGTAATGAGTGAAAAAATACTGATTGTTGATGACGAAGAAAACATCTGTGAGCTGTTAAAGATGGAGTTGGAGCTGGAAGGATACGAGTGTATGGTGGCATATGACGGACCGTCCGCAATCGATGTTTTTAACGACTACTCACCCAATCTTATGATTCTTGATTTGATGCTGCCCGGGATGAGCGGAATGGATGTTTGTAAGCACGTATCGGAGTGTCATGATGTACCAATCATTATGCTGACTGCAAAATCAGAAACAGCAGATAAAATCAACGGATTGGAAATCGGTGCCGATGATTATATTACGAAACCGTTTGAAACCAGAGAACTGCTCGCGCGCGTACATGCGCTGATCCGAAGATACAACACGATTCACAATCCGAAAATATCCGAAATCAAAAACAGAGACCTCGTGTTGTTCCCTGATTCTCAAACCGCATTTATCGATACACAACCGCTGAAACTTACGGTAACGGAATTTGACATTCTCGTTTTGCTGACAAAGAATAAAGACAAAGTTTATAGTCGAGAAACCATTTTTCAGCAGCTCGGGATGAATGATTTTCAGATGGATACGCGTTCCATCGATATGCATATCCAAAGACTGAGAAAAAAAATTGCCTCCTTTACGGATGAAAGATACATTGAAACTGTCTTTGGTATCGGCTATAAAATGAGGAACTTCGATGAACCTCAAATTTAAAACCCGTCTGATTATTTTGAACGTCGGGATGATACTGGTCACAGTTTCTTTGATTTGTTTTGCAATCGTACAGGGAACCACATCCTACTCGGTAGGAAACCAAGTGAACAACATGTCCGTAATTGCAGATGAAGCATCTCTTTTGATTACGCAATCCATCCGTTCCACTCAGATCAGCGGACAGGATGAGATCATGTACAAAACAGGTGGGGTCTTTTACGCAAAAGAAATTGCACAAATATATTCGATGCAGGTTATGCTGTTTGATCAAGACATTGCGCTGGTCGGATCTTCCTCCGATACCATTACTTCGAAATATTTTTCCGCATATGCCAGTAAAGTACTCGATTCCGGAAAAAAATCATATGTCTATACTACAATTGACAATACCGATTATATTATTCTTTTTTCTCCGGTAACGATCAACGGCACCAACGTCGGTATCAGTGCGTTGTTTTCGGCAACTTCTCAAATTGACAAAATGGTTCATCAGATCGTTCTTTTATTTTTATACACAGGCGTTTTTGCCGCCCTTCTTTCCAGTATCATCTACACGCATACTTATGATCGTATGCTCATTCCGATCAAAAAAATTGCAAAATATAATCGTGCCGCGATAAAGGGTAAAATCATTGAGCCGCCAAACATCCCTTATAACAGCAAAGATGAAATCCGGGAGTTGATTGACAGCAGTGTGATTATGGTCGAGCAGATTAACAATAAAATCGCAGATGCCAATTTTGAAAAGGAAAAACTGGCTGCGGTAATCTCATCTTTGGAAGACGCCGTCATTGCTGTAAATTTAAGCAATGAGATTTTGACAACGAACCGAAAACTCAACGAATTTTTCCCGGCTGAATCGAATTTCTTTTCCGTGATACCGCATTTCGATGATACGATACAAAAAGTAATTATCTCCAGAGAAAATGTTTCTTACGAATTCGAGTTCGGGGGGAAAAATTATCTCATGAGCGGCAATCTGATTGCGTCTGCAAACAAGGAAGACGGTGTACTGATCGTGATTAAGGATGTCACTGCTCTGAAAAAAATCGAAGAGGAACAGAACAAGTTTATCAGCAGCGTTTCGCATGAATTGAAAACCCCTTTGACAACAATTATCGGGTATATCGACATGCTCCAACGCCGGGGAACACAAGATGAGCAAATGACGGAAAAGGCATTGAAAACTGCCAAAAAAGAGTCGCAGCGACTGCTTCGTCTCGTAAACGACCTACTGAATATCAATCGATATCACAGCATCGATTTTGATTTTATTTTTACCAACATCGATCCCAATGCACTGATCGAAGAAGCTGTAAGTGAAATGAACATCAAAGGCAGTCAGCACGACACCACGGTTGTGTACAATCCGGCACCTCTGCCGGAAATCAAGGGTGATTATGATCGTCTCAAGCAAGTACTGATCAATGTGATCGATAACGGAATCAAATATTCAAAGCCCGATGATGTTGTCAAGGTAACCGCCACTTATGACGAAAAAGATTTGGAAATTACAGTACGTGATTTTGGTGACGGAATTCCCGAGGAAATGCTGGAAAAAGTATTTGATACTTTTTATCGCGTAGAAGAGGACCGAAGCCGACTGCGCGGCGGATTCGGTCTTGGACTGTCTATTGTAAAAAATATTGTCACAAAACACGGCGGCTCTGTCAAAATCGAAAGCATGCCCGGGCAAGGAACCCTTGTCGTCATTACACTCCCGCTGATTATTCCAAAAGGGGAGGACTCTCTATGAAACGTTTGATTGCACTAATTATGTGCGCATCATTGATCTTACTCTCTTGCGGATGTACTTCTTTGTTTATGAAAAAGGATACTCTGATTGAGCTAAAAGACAGTTCCGAAGATTCCGATAACGCCACCGTTTCTTCCAACGTAACGATTGATCAATATGATCTGTTGTTCCGAGGAACATTACTGGCATACGATCAGAACAGTAACATCAGTATTCTTACGCAAACTGAAATCTCGTCAAGCAACAATTATGCATCCAAACTTCTGAGCTATCAAAGCGGTACATTTTATACCCTGTTTTCTTCGGATGCCGAATTCAGTGAAGCGCGGATTGATCCGAACACACATGATATTTACTTTAAACAAAAAGACGCTCAAACCGACACTTCCGCTTTATATTGGGCGAATATACAAGGTGATACAAAGGTGCGCCTCTGTGAAGATGTTTACGACAATTATCTCGCGTGGGACTTCACTTCCGAAGGAAACCTTATTTATGTCGATAAGGACAATCGCATCATGCTCGGAACTAAAGACGATCAAACAGCGGTCTTCACACTTGACAAAACTTATGCCGTAAAAGAAATCACCTATTGCGCTGAAGCAAATATGCTGCTTTTGATCGCATCGACAAGTCAAACATCCAATATGTTGTTTCGCATTGATCTGAACAGTGATCCCGCATTGAGCGCAATCGACGTCAATGTCAACGATTTTACATTTTCTGAGAAAACCGGCGTAGCCGCTTATACCAAAACAACATCCGGCGGCGACGATCAGCTGTATATCTACAATTATCAGAGTTACCTGCGCGAATATTTATGTTCCGGATATATCGAAAAACTCAGCTTCAGCCCGGATGGCAATTATATCGCTTTCGCAACAAAAGCGACATCCGAGATTCCGACCCAATCGATTTGGATTATTCGCTACGACGCTTCGATTCCGATTCAGATTACAGCAAATACGCTTCTTAACAGCAATATTGTATGGCTGAACAACAACTCGGGTATTATATTCACTACCAGCGATGCATCCGATGTCCAAACAGGCGTACAGACAGAGTACAAAACGTATTACCTTCAATTCTCTTTTGAAACCACGAAGTCCGATGCAGTCGGAGAAAAATAAGGCCAAGATATGAACAACCCTTTTTTATCGCTGAAACATTCAAACTATAGATACTACATCGTCGGCATGCTCGTCTCCAATATCGGAACATGGATGCAGAACGTTGCGCAGCCATGGCTGGCATACCAGATTACGGACAACGCGTTCCAAATCGGTCTCGTCAGTGCGATGCAATTCCTGCCGACGCTGCTTATTTCTGTGCTTGCCGGGGCGGTAATTGAGAATCAGGATAAAAGACGGCTGCTTTTTTATACCCAGACAGTACTTTTCGCCACAACACTTGCAATGGCGGTATTGGTATTCACGGGATTGATTCAATACTGGCATATTTTGATTTTGGCGACAATGATGGGTATCGCAAACTCTTTTGATATGCCGATTCGCCAGTCGTTTGTTGTTCAGCTTGTACCGAAAACGGATTTGATGAATGCGATCGCGCTGAATTCAACGGTATTCAATCTGGCTCGTATTATCGGTCCTTCGATTGCCGGAATCATTTTGGCTTACTACGGGACAGGAATCTGTTTTCTTGTCAACTCCCTGTCCTTTCTTGCCGTCATCCTTTCTCTTTTCTTTATCCATCCGCTGCAACTTACAATTCCGTTGCAAAAAGAGCAGATTAATCTGAAGAATGTACTCCACAATGTCCGCGAGGGATTCTCTTATGTCAGCCGCAGACCCGAAATCTTGATTATTCTGAGCACCTCCTTTATCGTTTCCTTTTTTGGCATGAACAATAATGTGCTCTTGCCTGTATTTGTTACAAAAGTCCTGCATATGCAGGAAACAAGTTACGGCTTCATCACAACCTGCATGGGTGTGGGTTCATTCGCAGGCGCAATTCTGCTGGCGTCAAAATCGGCAAAAGGTCCGAAGCGGTTTCATCTGACGTTTGCTCCGCTGCTGCTGGGCATCTGTCTGATTGCTGTTGGTCTGCTCAATCAATATTTACTCACCCTTTTGATTTATGCTGCGGTCGGGTACTTTTTTGTCAGCTATGCAGCGACTGCAAATACCTCGATTCAGCTGCTCGTTGACGAAGAGTACAGAAGCCGCGTCATGAGTATCTACACCCTTGTCAATGCAGGGACAATTCCGTTCGGCAGTCTCTTTACGGGGCTCGTCGTTTCCGGACAGGGCGCATCGGCAGGCTTTGTTGTGAACGGCGCTTTTATCGCTGTCATCATGACACTGTTTTGTTTGAAAATATATTTCGGAAAATCTTGAGGCAAAGAACAATGAGAGCAGTCATTCAGCGCGTCAGCGCATCGGATGTGAAAGTGGACGGCGCAATCGTCGGCGCAATTGGCAAAGGTTTGAATGTCCTGGTCGCGTTCGGTGCTTCCGATCAATCATCGGACATTGATTATATCGCGGAAAAAATCGCGGGTCTGCGTATATTCGAAGACGAAAACGGGAAGATGAACCGAAGCGTGAAAGACGTCGGCGGTGCAGTATTGATCATCAGTCAATTTACCCTGTACGGAGATGTCCGAAAAGGAAAACGTCCTTCTTTCACCTCTGCAATTTCCTATGATGATGGGGAAGATTTGTACAATTCCTTTGTTGAAAATATGCAGCGCAGGGGAATTCCTGTGCAGACCGGAATATACGGAGCAGATATGAAAGTCAATATACAGAATGACGGACCCGTGACGATCCTGATCGACTCGAAAAAGCAATTTTAATTGCGAACGGACTTCCTTTTTTTCGAGTGATCCTATACAATCAAACCAAGAAGACCGTAAGGAGAACAAAATGAAAATTACGCAATTTACGATCGGTGCCATCATGACGAATTGTTTTGTCATTTCAGACAGCAACGAGGCAGTACTGATCGACGCGGCTGAATACAGTGAAGAAATTTCCAGTTATCTTTTGAATAACAACCTTGATCTGAAAATGATCCTGCTGACGCATGCGCATTTTGACCACATGCTTGGTGCGCGCGAATTTTCCGAAAAATTCCGTGCGCCTGTTGCAGTCGGAGAAAAAGATGAATACGCAATGTACGATCCCGAACTCAATGGAGCATTGCTTTTCGGCGTTTCCGATTTTCATCCGCTGGATTCGTGCATGACGCTGCGCGAGGGGGATCAGGTGCAGGTAGGAGATACGGTCATCACGGTCATTGAATCTCCCGGGCACACAAAAGGCGGCATCAGTTTTTCTATGCCGGGCTATCTGATCTGCGGCGATACGCTGTTTGAAGATTCCATCGGCAGAACGGACTTGACAAGCGGAAATTACGAGCAGCTGATCGAGACCATCCGCACCAAATTCTACACGCTGCCGGATGATACCGTTGTCTTGCCGGGGCATGGAAACTCAACGACAATCGGCTATGAAAAACACCACAATTATTATGTCAATGTGGGTAATTAAGATTACTTCGGGAGCAAGTCATTGATTCATATTTTATGCGAGATCGAAGGAGTGCATCAGGCAACCGTCCGCGAAATTGCGGCGATCTACGAACCGTTCTGCAATGCTGATCTGAGCGTTGTCGTGCAGGCATATGACGGCGGAATGTCGGCATGTTCGCAAAATCAAATTGTGCGCGTATCAACGGCAGAAAACAGTCCGACAAAAACCGCGAAATCCGCGGTTTATCTTTTATTGGAGCAACTGACCGGACATTCGCTTCCGTGGGGCAATATGACAGGCGTGCGACCGCTGAGCAAATTTCAGCGCATACGCGAAACGGGCTTGAGCGAAGCTGAGACGGCTGATTATTTCCGCACAGTATTTGATGTGAACGAAGCGAAAACATCGCTCCTTGTGCAAACAGCGCGCGTACAGGAATCCCTGCCGATACCGCATAAGCATGCAGCGGGTCTTTATGTCCATATCCCGCTGTGCGTGAGCAAATGCAGCTACTGCTCTTTCCCGTCCAAAGTAACACCGATGGGCAGCGATTTATGCGAAGCGTATTTGCAGGCACTGCTCAGGGAACTTTCCGCTATCGGCACGCACGCCGCGCAAAAAGGCATCGTATTCGACAGTGTCTATATCGGCGGCGGAACCCCTTCCGTATTCTCCGAGGCGCAGACAGCGCGTTTATTGCACGCGGTTCGAGAAATTGCGAGCTGCGATGAGCTGACCTTCGAAGCAGGCAGAGCCGACACGATCACACAGGACAAGCTGCGTATCATGAAAGAATATCAAGTCAGCCGCGTTTCGCTGAATCCACAGACCATGCGTGCCGCTACGCTGGCAAAAATCAACCGATGCGCGACGGTCGAAGAATTTCTCTATTCGTACAACAGTGCAAGAGCCCTCGGCTTTGACGCGATCAACTGCGACTTGATTCTGGGGTTGGAAGATGAAACGGAAGCTGATTTCGAAGACAGTCTGCGGCAAGTCATGGCGCTTGCGCCCGAAAATATTACGCTGCATGCGCTGTGCAAAAAACGTACTTCAGACACAAGTGCGGAGCGCATACTTGACAGCAGGGTGAATGTGTCGGATTTTCAGGACAGCGCAAGAGCTTTACTGAGCGATGCGGGGTACCGTCCGTATTATCTGTACAAGCAGAAATACGCGGTCTCTTCGGCGGAGAATGTCGGCTACGCGAAGCCGGGGACGGAATGTCTGTACAATGTTCGCATGATGGGCGGAAACCAGTCGATTTATGCAATCGGTGCGGGGAGTTCGACAAAGCTGGTCGATGGGGAAGGAAACTACCGCAATATTTTCACGATCAAGGAAGTGCCGCTGTATATCGAAACGATCGATACGGTGATCGAAAAAAAACTGCGGGAATATGAGAAAACCGAAAAATGCCGATAATCGGATTTTCTTGTTGACAACTGCTCTGTAATCTTATATAATAATTTTTGCTATCGCGGGGTGGAGCAGTTGGCAGCTCGTCGGGCTCATAACCCGGAGGTCGCAGGTTCGAATCCTGTCCCCGCAACCAATTTGACTTGTATGGCGGAGTAGCTCAGATGGCTAGAGCACACGGTTCATACCCGTGGTGTCGAAGGTTCAACTCCTTTCTCCGCTACCAAATTTTTTTTTGCCCAAAAAGCACAATCCGGCCCCTTGGTCAAGCGGTTAAGACACCGCCCTTTCACGGCGGTTACAGGGGTTC
>CAYUFL010000048.1:4729-10774 GCA_964444065.1 uncultured Lachnospiraceae bacterium | reverse complement strand
TTTAAATATTCTATCGGAAGTCGGTTTCCCTTTTGACGATTCTCTTCGGAACGAACCAGTACTTTGTTTTTATATCCGTCATCGAATGAAATGCTGTAAGGAATGATATGGTCGATGTCGGAATATCCGATGTCTAGTAATTTTTTTGCGTCCAAAGGTCTCATTGAGTAAGGACAGATGCCATCCTGCTCCTGAAACAATTTGTACTTTACAATATCCATGCCTGTTATCGTTATATTTGGTTTTTCGTATACGGAACGGATCGTATCTTTAACATGTTCGTTTCGGCTTTCATTTTCTTTCATTTTTTTCGTCAGCATGTCGCGCTCCATCTTGTTCTTTGACAGCTCGCGTGCCAGTTCTATTCCGATAAATGCAGGACTTTGCCTGTATTCGCGTATGATCGCGTTCAAAACCTTTCTTGTTTGAGAAATAGCGCGAATGACAACCGGATTTGGTATTTCCAATGCTTGGAGTATTTCGCTATCAAGTGTGAACTTTTTTTCCCCGCTCTGTGCGCGAAAATCATATCCTGCGCAAACGCATGCTTTATCATAGGTCATACCATCTTCCAGATATGGTGTGATTTTTTCCATTGCCTTGATCGACAGATTTCCGAATTTGCTGAAACTCTCGAGGCTGAGGATGGATTCTATATCTTCTTGCGGAATACCTTCTTCTATGAGCATTGTACGTATTTTTTCGTCGCTTTTGTAGGTTGACAACACACGTCCGACAGTGTTCAGCATCTCTTTCGAATATGTTTGGATGCGGTCTTTGGATACTTTGTCCAAAGCCAGTCGAATTTTATGGTATACCTGCATTGCTTCAAAAGTTTTTTTTTCGGTTTCTTCAGCTGTTTTCTGATCATAATTCAGATCTGAAAACAGATCATCTTCGGAAAGTGCAAGGTGTTTTTTGATTTGCTTATATTTTAAATCCTTGACCGAGAATGCCAATTCAATCAGTTTTAGTCTTTCTGGTTCTGCTAATGATCGCCTTTGTCCATTGCGGATGATTGTAATGTGGTTCACTTTTTGCAGCAATTGGAAATATTCAAATGTATAAGTTGCGCGTGCCGCCCTGAGTTCTTCTGCCTCAAAGGTACACTTGCCGATCATTTTATAGATTTGGTCTCCGTAATATGGGCTTCCTTTTCCAGGTCCGGCGTCAAATTTGCGTTGAGAAAAAATAATGAGGATTATTTTTTCTCGGATTTCATCGGAAGCAAATATGTTACCGTATGATCGTTGTACATCGAATATCAGATTGACTTCATTCAGTATGTCTGCTCTGGAAACAGTAGATAGGTAATCTTGGGATTTATTCCTTTTATGTTCGGCAAATCGTGGATCATTCACGAGCATTTCCCCTACTGTTCGGTAATGGTGTTCGCACATTGCCGCTTTATTTTTTGCAACAGCACTGGTAAGGGCGCCTGCTTCTTTCTCTTTTTCTTCAGATTTTCGGTTGGACTTAAATCCTCTCCGCTGTGCCATATGAATCAATAGACGCGCCCATTCTTCTTTTGTAAGAAGTCGATCAAGTGCTTCTACGCGGATGGTGTAAATGTCTTTTTGAAAGCGCGTATCTGAATAAAGAGATTCCATTTCATGGGCTGAAAGAATATGGTAATCCACCAGTAAATTTTTCAGCCGTGCGATTCGATGCTTGTGTCTTCTCAGTCTTCTGCGTGCACTACGTGCTTCTCTTCTTGGCGCTGCTAATGATGCTCCTGTTTTTGGGTTTTCGGCTGCGTCGAAGATTCTCACACCCAGCCGATCAATTTTGTAAGGTTCATTCTTTTTATCTAGTAAAATCACAGCCCATCCTACAGATGTAATTCCAATGTCCAGCCCTATCTTGTATTTCATAAATACCCCCAAATATTGAATATATTTGTATTATATCATATAATTTAATTGTTGAAAATAAATAAAAAAGATGACAGCCCCTAAAAGGGGCTGTCAGAGCTTTGCGGTGTAAAACCTTATTGTAGAAACCTAATATTTCACGGTATGGCATAAGTTTACTACACTATTATTATAATATTTAATTATAATAATGTAAATACAATATTGTTATATTTACCGTTTCCCCGCAAAAAATGCCTTCAGCAGTTCCGCGCATTCCTGCTCCATGATACCGCCGTATATTTCGATATTTTTCGCATACGGATGGTTCATCAGATTCATATTGCCGCCGCACGCGCCGTAGACAAAGTCACTGCAGCCGTAAACAAGTTTGCTGATTTTTGCATTGATGATGGCACCCGCACACATCGGGCACGGTTCCATGCTCACATACAGTTCGCATCCGCTCAAATTTGTCGTTTGTCGGACGGCGCAGGCTTCGCGGATCGCAAGCAGTTCTGCATGAGCCGTGGCATCATGTCCGGAAACACAAAGATTGTGTGCTTTTGCGATCATCACTCCGTCGCAGACGATGATGCATCCGACCGGTACTTCGTCGGCTTTTGCCGCCAACAGCGCTTCGTTGTATGCTGCCTGCATGTAGTGTTTCATGGTTACGACCCTTTCGGCGACTGCGATGTTTTTGCGGATTTCGAATGCAGAACGCTGATTTTGTGGTACAATACGGGTAGAATGGATTATTGTGCCCGTATTGTTTTGAAATATGAGGCACGTACGAATTAAGATAAGAACTTGTTTGTTCAGCATAGCATATATGATATTCAAAATCAATACGGGAGAATCGTCATGCATCCAATCTGGAATTTGCAAAACGGATCCGATATCCGCGGTGTGGCACTTGAGGGCAGAGAGGGAGAGTCTGTTAATCTGAGCGCTGAAACAGCGGCACAGATCGCTGCCGCATTTGCAAAATGGCTCAAGGATATACGCGGAATTCAATCCCCGATCGTTTGTATCGGGCGTGACAGCAGGCTCTCGGGAGAATCGCTTACCGAAGGGATCGTTCGAGGACTGCGAACACAGGGCGTACAAGTGTTCGATTTTGGTCTGGCTTCAACACCGGCGATGTATGTGTGTACCAAGTCGGAGATGATGAATGCAGACGGTGCGATTATGGTCACCGCAAGCCATCTTCCTTACAACCGAAACGGGATGAAGTTTTTCTGCAAAAGCGGCGGTCTGGACAAGAATAACATCGCTCAAATACTCAAATTTGTAGAGATTTCGCAGTCGAACAATTATGTTGACAATATTTCAGAGAAATTGGATTTTATGTCGAGGTATGCAGAAAGTCTCGTTAGCTATATTCGCGAAAAAACGGCTGAAACAAAGCCATTAAGCGGGTTTCGCATCATTGTGGACGCTGGAAACGGGTCGGGCGGTTTTTTTGTGGACAAGGTGTTGATAACTTTGGGGGCGGATACTTCCGGGAGTGTTTACCTTGATCCTGACGGACGGTTTCCGAACCATGTGCCGAACCCGGAAAATGTAGGAATCATGCGTGATTTTAGTAAAATTGTCGTAAATCAAAAAGCGGATTTGGGCATCATGTTTGACACGGATGTTGACCGCGCGGCACTCGTCGATGCGGACGGAACTCCGATTGCGCGCAACCGACTCATTGCACTGATCGGTGACAACATTTTGTTCGAATATCCCGGCAGTACCATCGTCACAGACTCCGTTACCTCATCATCACTCAAAAAATATATTGAATCGCGCGGGGGTGTGCACCATCGTTTTCAGCGCGGATATAACAATGTCATAAAGGAAGCAAAGCGACTGAATGCAGAAGGTGTCGATTGCGCGCTTGCCATCGAGACAAGCGGCCACTGTGCGCTGCGGGAAAACGATTTTCTGGACGACGGCGCTTTCCTTGTGATCAAGCTTTTGGTGCGGTATGTGCAGATGCGCAGGCAGGGGCAGACAATCGCCGACGTTCTGGCTGATTATAGAGATCCCGTCGAATCCGCAGAGTTGCGTCCGAAATTCGAAAGAGAAGATTTCAAATCGTACGGAGCCGCCCTTCTGGAAGATTTTGTCGGGTTTGCGAAAAATGTGCCGGGTTGGGATATCGAAACGCCGAATTATGAGGGGGTGCGCGTCAACTGCGCAAAAGGTGCAGGGGACGGGTGGGTGCTGATGCGACTGAGTTTGCATGACCCGGAGCTGCCGATCAATATCGAGTCGGACAGTGAAGGCGGCGTATCCATGATACGTACGAAAATAATCGATTTTTTAAATCAGTATGATGTTATATTGCCATAAAGGTTAAAAGGAGGAGAATATGAAACAAAAACCAAAGCGAAAACTGCGCGGCGTGGGATTCAGGATCGTAATCATTATCGCAATTCTGCTGATTGCTGCGTTTGTCGGGCTGAATGAGTTTTACATCAATATCCTGTGGTTCCAGGAAGTCGGCTATCTGCAGGTGTTTTTAAAAGGGCTCATGACCAAACTGTACATGGGCGTGCCGTTGTTTGTGATACTTTTTGTGATATTAAGTATTTATTTCAAACTGCTGACACTGAGCGGCGGAAAAACCCAAGTGGTCGAAGCCGGCGGAACCAAAAAGAAATTCGTCAGAGGAAAACTGCCCTATCTGCTTTCGGCGGGGATTTCGATTGCCGCAAGTGTGTTGATTACTTCGGATTTATGGTACAAATGGTTGGAGTTCAGAAACAGCGTCTCCTTCAACGAAGTCGATCCGATTTTCAATTACGACATTTCATTTTACGTCTTTAAGCTCCCGTTCTATCAGGGGCTGCTTTCGGTCGGATATACACTGTTGTTTATTCTTGCGGCATCGACGGTGCTGTATTCGCTGCTGATTATTTCAGAGAAAAATCGGGAACACAAACAGTTTGATATGCAGGATATTCAGTTCAAGGGATTCTTCGCCCAGCTTTGGGCGACGTTCCGCGTACAGCTGAGTATTTTTGCGGCAGTGTTTTTCGTAATGCTTGCAGCGAGCATGTATCTGAAACGTTTTTCTTATCTGTATGATGCAAGCGGGATTGTGTACGGGGCAACCTATACGGATGTGCATATTCTGATTCCGTTTTATCTGATCATGGCGGGTCTGTGCCTGCTGGCAGCGCTTGCAACACTGTATTTCGGGCTGACGAAAAAAATCAAACCGCTTCTGATTACGGCGGCGCTTTTGATCGTCGTGAATCTCGGCGGTGTGCTGGTCGGCGTCATCATTCAAAACTATATCGTTTCGCCGAATGAATATTCCAAACAATCGGAATACATCGGCTATCACATTACCAATACCCAGAAAGCTTATAATATTGATGATGTCGAAGTAAAAGAATATGATGTGCAGGAAAATATCTCTTCGACAGATATTCTGAACAATCTGACAACAATCAATAACATTCCTGTCAATGACTATCTGCCAGCGATCGATACCTACAATTCGATTCAGGGTATCCGACCGTATTATCAGTTTATCGATGTGGATGTGGATCGTTATTATCTGGACGATGTTTATACCGAAGTGTTTATCTCGGCACGAGAAATGAACAATGCGTTGTTGGACACTTCCGCCCAGACGTGGATTAATCTGCATCTGAAATATACACACGGATTCGGTGTTGTACTCTCTCCCGTCAATGCGGTAACGACAACGGGACAGCCGGTATTGATTTCACAGGATATTCCGGCGAAAACGACATACAGCGAACTCAATACCAATCAGGAACGAATCTATTTCGGAGAATCGACCGACACGTATGCGGTCGTCAATACAAAAACGGACGAGTTCGATTATCCGTCCGGCGACAACAATATGGAAAATCAATACGACGGGACGGCAGGCATTCCGCTTACCTTATATAACAGGATTGCGTTCAGCATGAGCAATGCGACGCTCAAGTTCCTCCTGTCTTCGGATGTCACAAGCGACAGCCGTATGATTATCAACCGCAATATATTGCAGCGCGTAGAGAAAATTGCGCCGTTCTTTACTTATGACGATGATCCTTATCTGGTGACGGTTGACCCGGTGTTTGTTGTTTCAAAGTTCCAATTTGTGTCTGTACATGTTGTTTTTCCATTTATCAATCTTCTTCTTTTTTTATTTTTTTCTATTTTTTATTATTAA
>CAYUFL010000048.1:0-4719 GCA_964444065.1 uncultured Lachnospiraceae bacterium | reverse complement strand
AAGCGACGGATACAATTATATCCGTAACCCGGTCAAAGTCGTGATCGACGCATACAATGGTGACGTGACTTATTACCTGATCGATCCTACCGATCCGATTGCCGCATCTTATGCGAAGATTTATCCCGATCTGTTCACGTCCTATGACGAAATGCCGAGCGAAATCAAAGCGCATCTTCGTTATTCGGAAGATCTGTTCAGCGTGCAGGCAGATATGTACGCAACGTATCATATGAGCAATACGACGGTGTTCTATAACAAAGAAGACGTATGGAATATTGCAAAACAGTATTATCAGACCAGCAACGAAGCGGTTTCGGTGAATCCGACTTATCTGATCATGAAACTGCCGGATCGTTCGGAAGAATTTTTGCTTGTTATTCCGTATACGCCGCAAAACAAAGATAACATGGTCGGCTGGATGGCAGGCGTGTGCGACGGCGCCGATTACGGAAAACTGATCATATACAAATTCGGAAAGAGCAATCTGATCTACGGACCCATGCAGATCGAGCAGCGAATCGATCAGGATACAACGATCTCGCCGCAGCTGACATTGCTCAGCCAACAGGGTTCGACCGTGCTGCGGGGGAATTTGATGACGATCCCGATTGAAGATTCCATTCTTTATATCGAGCCGATTTACGTCAAATCCAGCGGCAGTGACAGCAGTCTGCCGGAAGTGAAGAAAGTCATTGTCGGCTATGCGGACAAAATCGTCATGGCAGACACCATCGACGAAGCGCTCACTCAGATATTCAATCTGAGCGAAGGCAGCACGACATCCGATTCCGGATCGTCAGGATCAACCGATGTCAGTACATCTGCCAATCTTTCAGCACAGGCATTGGATCTGTACAACAAAGCCGTTGCGGCATCGTCTGCGGGCGACTGGACCAATTACGGTATCTATATCCAGCAGCTTGGGGATGTACTCACGCAACTGCAAAACGCGCAGTAAGCATTTTCGATTATCATAACAGTCATAAAGGCAGCATATGCTGCCTTTTTTCTGTAAGAGCCGTCTTGTGTGTATGCGCTTGAAATGTTACAATGACGAAAATAAGCCGTGGAGGAACTGTTATGCTGATGCTTTATTTTTCGGGGACGGGGAATTCGAAATGCATTGCGCAGCGGTTCTGCGAAAAAATGAACGCCGTCTGTCACTCCATAGAAGAAACCGTTGATTTTTCCGCATTGATCAGGTCAGACGATACGGTGGGATTCTGCTATCCGATTTACGGATCGTGCGTGCCGCGGATCATGCGGGAATTCGTCATACAATACCGTACGCTGCTTGCCGATAAAAAGCTGATTGTATTCTGCACGCAGATGCTGTTCTCAGGAGACGGTGCGCGGGCACTGACCGATCTGCTTACTGAAGATGCCAAAGGGCGCGTGCTTTATGCGGAGCATTTCAACATGCCGAACAATCTGGTTAATTTTGCCTTGTTCCGCGTAAAAAATGGGGAAGAAAATAAAAGTACGCTGAAAAAAGCAGATAAAAAAATAGACCGTGTCTGTGCCGATCTGCTGAACGGGAAACGCGTGCTGCGCGGCTTTTCTGCGGGTTCACGCCTGCTTGGCATGACCCAGAGCAAAGCATTTCCCGCGATGGAAGATGCATATCGCAATGACGCGCGTACCGATGCCGACTGCATCTCCTGCGGACTGTGCGGAGAAATTTGTCCGATGCACAACCTGACGCTTACTGACGGGAAGATTGAACAGAGTGGCAACTGTACACTCTGCTACCGATGTGTCAATGCATGCCCGAAACAGGCAATTACGGTTGGGATACATACGAAGCCGAAAAAACAATACCATGGACCGATGCCGTCATAAAAGTATACAGCGGCAAGGAAGATCAATGGCCATAAAAAGACTGCCTGCGCAACGGATTGCGAGGGCAGTCTTTGTTTGTTTCTGTATATGCAAACTATTTCAGGTATTCGTCGAGCAGTTCTGCGGCATATTCCACGTACGGTGCGCACGGTTTTGTGCGGTAGAATTCGTTGTCCTGTTCGCCCTTGAGAAAACCATCCGCTTTTGACCAGTCTTCCAGATCCTTACATACGAGGGAACCGTATTTTTCGGTGAATTTATCGCCGAACGATTTGATGCGGGCATAATGTTCTTTCTTTTCATCCGGGGAAGATTTTTCGGTGAAGCCGTATTTGATGCCCAGCACCATAAATGCGCCTGAGAGTACGCCGCACACTTCTTTCATGCCGCCCATGCCTCCGCCGAAGGAGGAGGAGAGTTTTGCGGCTGCAGCTTCGTCCATGCCTGTCACATCCGTAAATGCGACGAAGACGGACTGTGCGCAGTTGAAGCCTTTTTTAAAGTTTTCGATTGCAATTTTTTTGTGATCCATTGTTATCGTTCCTTTCAAGAAAATTATATATGTTCAGTATAGCATACAGGGACTTTGAATTTTAGGATATTTTGTCGAAAGAACAGAAAACGGGTTATTTTAAATTGTATAATTTATAATAAATTCATAATATTAGCCATGATGTGCTACAATGGACAAAAGAAGATCGGGTCAGTCCGAAGAAGCAAAACGGAGGTGATTGGAATGAAAAAAAACAGTTTGTTCGTAAAGATATGCGCAGTGCTCGGCACCGTGCTTGTCCTCGCACCGATTTTGTTTATGATCCTAACCGCAGTTGTCGGCTCCGTTATGCGCGGACAACTGATGATGGATTACCTGATGCCTGCGGAATTGTTTATGGCAGTTTTTCCGGGCGCGATTCTGCTGCTGACTGCGGCGATTGTGTCACGCACATGCATTCGGACAATCGCATGGGGACTCGGCATTGCGGCGGTATCCTTTGTCGGAACCATGCTGTATACCATGCTCAGCGGATTGGCTTCGGGTGCTGTGGAGGCGGAGGGTTGGCCTCTTTATCTTTCGCTCATCGGAATCGGTATTTACGATCTTTCCGTACTCCTGCTCGCGATCGGCGGCGCAGTGCTGTGTGCGAGACTGTTTCGGGCAAAACGGCACAGTTAATCATGTTCGTACAAAAAGAAAAACAGCCGGGTTGATCGGCTGTTTTCAGCGTTGTAAAATCAGGGATTGCAGATATTGATCGGTTTATCGCCGCGTTGCACGGCTGTAATATTGCTCCACACGGTTTTGTGCATGGTTTGGAATGCCTGCAGTGTGGTGCCTGCAATATGGGGGGAAAACAATACTTTGTATCGGCAGGCCTCCGACAGATTGAGCAGGGGATTGTCGGGAAGCACGGGTTCCGGCGTGAGGGTATCGAATGCGGCGCCCGCGATTGTCCCTTCTTCGAGCGCCTTTGCAAGCGCAACCTGATCGATCAGCTCACCGCGGGCTGTATTGAGCAGAATGGCGGTCGGTTTCATCATCGCCAATCTTTCGGCATTCATAAAGTCGGTGGTTTCGGGTGTGACGGGAAGATGCAGACTGACGATGTCGCACTGTGCGAGCAGTTCCTCAATCGGCAGGTAGCCGACGCCGAGGTCTTTTTCCGCCTGTTCGTTTCGGTATGCGTCAAAGCAGCTGATTTTGCATCCGAACGCATTCAGCCGTTTCGCGGTTTCCTTGGCGATCATGCCGAAGCCGACGAGCCCGATGTGCGCGGCGTTCAGTTCGCAGACGCCGTCGAGAATGAATGCGCCTTTTGCCTGAATCTGTTTCCCTGTGCGCACCATCATGTCGCCTTCGAGCAGTCTGCGCTGCATGGCGAGCATCAGCATAATGGCATGTTCCGCAACAGCCACCGCATTCGCCGCCGCGTTGTTGCAGACATAAATGCCTTTTGCTTTCGCCGCTGCCGTATCGATTTTATTAAAGGCGACGCCTTCCGAATGAACGAGTTTCAGGTTCGGCATCTGCGCCATCAGATTTGCGCTCACTTCACGGATCGCATCCGCAAAGATGTAGTCCGCATCCGGTGCTTTTTTCAGTATTTCTTCGTCAGTTTTCAGATCTTCCGCATAGATCAGTTCCCAGCCTTCGGGAAGCGCAGCGAGATCGTAAAACTTTTTGACGCGTTTTTCCGATGTCAGTATCAGTACTTTTGTCATGCAAGTCCTCCGTTTTCTTTCTATTTTACCACATTCTTATTTGTCTATCAAATCGGGTATGGGGGCAGTAACCTATGAAACTACCAGAATTATGAATGATTCTCAATTCCAATTTTATCGTTTAGCATTAAACCAAGAAAAATTCCGATGCAATCATTAATATATTTTTTCCAGTCAATTTTATGAGACTTTTCTATTTCACTTTCAATACTATTTTTTATAAGTTTTTTGTTGTAATATTTTCGTTCTTTTTCTGCCTGAGATTTATCCATATTTTATTATGGGCTTCAATACAAAAAAAGCATAAATTTATAAGAAATTTTCAACAAAAACTTTACACATTCAGAAGTATATGATATAATGTATAAAAAATAAATTATAAATAATCGGAGGAACACTATGGGCTTTTTGGATATTTTGTTTAATACTAATTCTAATAGAAATAATACAAATAGGAAGAATAATACTACTAATATAAATACTAATACTAATAAACCGGATAATATTAACCCTAAAAATGACAATCAACCAAGGATTAATGAAATAATACTTTCAGAGTCGTCACGTATAGTATCAGACTATGAGTATGGTGATAATGACAGGGAATATACTATTTCATTTAAGATTAATGATGCTTTTAAAGAAGCAAATTCT
>CAYUFL010000047.1:0-10855 GCA_964444065.1 uncultured Lachnospiraceae bacterium | reverse complement strand
AGCACGACGTGGCCGTGTACGCCCTGGAGCTGTATCAGAAAACACATCTGCCGGTTGTTGTTGATCCTTCGCACGCCACGGGGTACTGGCATCTGGTGGAACCGATGGCACTTGCCGCTACCGCGGCAGGGGCGGACGGACTGATCATCGAAGTGCACAACATGCCGCAGTGCGCACTGTGCGACGGCGCACAATCTCTGACCCCGGAACTGTTCCACAACCTGATGAAAAAAATCAACGCTATCAGAGCAGCAATACAATAAGAGACCCAAAGGGAGAATAAGATGGACGCAAAAGAAAAACTCAAAAAAGTAAGAGACAAACTGGATATATTGGATGATGAGCTGCTGGAATTGTTTGAAAAACGCATGCAGCTCAGCGACGAAGTTGCCGCAATCAAACAGGAAGGCAACATCGCCATGACAGACGAAGCACGCGAACAGATCGTTGTGGATCGCGCTGTCGGAATGGTAGACGCGCAGTACAAAGGCGAAACGACAGCGTTCGTACGCTCGGTAATGGGACTCTCAAAAATGAGACAGCGCAAACTGCTGTTTGACATTGCAGAAGACGAAGCGCTGCTGCCTCCTTCCAGAACGCATATCACAGACAATGTGCGGATTGCCTATCAGGGACTGCCCGGCGCATGGGGCGAAATTGCCGCCATGCAGTATTTCGGTGATGCGCCGAGAGAAGGATTGGAACGTTTTGAGGATGTTTTCAAAGCAGTCAAAGAAAAGAAAGTCAGCTACGGATTGGTACCGATTGAAAATTCCAGAACCGGTGCGATCGGCGAAGTATACGACCTGCTGCGTAATTACGGCTGTTATATCATCGGACAGACATGGGTGCAGGCAAAACAATGCCTGCTCGCACTTCCCGGAACGAAACTCGAAGATATCCGCGAAGTATTTTCGCATCCGGAAGGATTCAAACAGTGCAATACCTTCCTGAAAAAATTCGCGTGGGATCTGACTGCCTGCCGCAATACCGCCGTTGCCGCGCAGATGGTGAAGGAACGCGACAATAAAAGATTTGCGGCGATCGGTTCCAGACGTGCGGCGCAGTTTAACGGGCTCGACGTCCTTATGCCGGACATCATGGACGACGACAAAAATCAGACGAGATTTATTGTCATTGCCGACGCACCGGAATACGATGAGAGTTCGGACACCGTGAGCGTCATCTTCCGCACGGCACACAGAAGCGGTGCACTGTGCGATGTACTGTTCCCTCTGATGGCAGGCGAAGTGAACCTGACCCGCATTGAATCGCGTCCGATGTCGGGCGGCAGATATTGCTTCTTTACCGATGTGCGCGGCAACATTGCGGACGAACACCTCTCCACTGCACTGCGCCACGCGGGATCGGTCTGCGGTTATATGGAAATATTGGGCTGTTATAAGGAAAATGAATAACCGCGTGCAGATAATGGAAATGTCAGAATTTTCAGAAAATTTACGTTATTTTTTCTGAAATTGATTGACAAACGCCATGGCTGGTACTATAATGGTAAAAATACAAAAGCAAATCGATGACGGGGAAAGTAGTTTTTTGCGGAAGCTTGAGAGAATTGCCGGCTGGTGCGAGGCATAGCAAAACAAAACAATGAAAGCTCACCCCCGAGTGATCACCGAATTAACAGTAGGATGATACGGAAGCCCACCGTTACGAGGGCGCGTCGCAGTTTATGAGTGCGACGGCAGAGCGGATACAATGATGTATCAATGAGAGTGGTAACGCGGAGAAAATCAACCTTCGTCTCTTCTTAAAAAAGAGACGGGGTTTTTTTATTATAAAAAATATTTTTGAATTAAAGGAGGATCTACTATGCGCATGACAGGTGCCGAAATACTAGTAAATTGTTTGATTGAGCAGGACGTTGACACTGTCTTCGGTTTTCCCGGCGGCGCTGTGCTGAATATTTACGATGCATTGTATCAGTATCAGGACAAGATCAATCACATCCTGACCTGCCACGAACAGCATGCAGCACATGCAGCGGACGGCTATGCCCGTTCCACAGGGAAAACAGGCGTAGTGATCGCGACGTCGGGACCCGGAGCATCCAATTTGGTAACGGGTATTGCGACAGCATATATGGATTCTGTGCCGATGGTCGCCATCACCGGCAACGTCTCACTCGGACTGTTGGGCAAAGACAGTTTTCAGGAAATCGACATTACGGGAGTCACCATGCCGATTACCAAACACAATTTCATTATTAAGGATGTAAACGAACTGGCGGATACCGTCAGGCGCGCGTTCGAAATTGCGAACACGGGCAGACCCGGACCGGTGCTGATTGATATCCCGAAGGATATTACAGCAACATTGGCAGACTATACGCCGGAGAAACCGCATAAAATCAAACGTCAGACCGAAACGATCACAAAGGACGCCCTGGAAAAAACCGCACAGCTGATCAATGAAGCAAAACGACCGCTCATTTATGCGGGCGGCGGTGTCATTGCATCCGAAGCGGCGGAAGAACTGAAAAAATTCGCATATCATATCGGCGCTCCCGTCACACTGAGCCTGATGGGCATCGGGGCATATCCCGCAACCGATCCGTATTACACGGGAATGATCGGCATGCACGGCACAATGACTTCTTCGCTCGCGGTAACTGATTGCGATCTGTTGATTGCAATCGGTGCGAGATTCTCGGATCGCGTGATCTGCAAAGCATCCACCTTCGCGAAGAATGCAAAAATCGTGCATATCGATATCGACCCTGCCGAAATCGGCAAAAACGTGCCGGTGCTGCAAAGTGTCATCGGAGATGTGAAGGAAGTACTCAAGCGTCTGGAAAAAGAAGTGGATAAGAACGGACGCAAAGATTGGCTTGATCAGATTGTCAAATGGAAAGAACAGTATCCGATCGACATGAACGACGAGATTTGTCTGATGCCGCAGCATATTATCGAGACAGCATGGGAGATGATCCGCGACAACGGTATTGTCACAACCGAAGTGGGACAGCATCAGATGTGGGTAGGGCAATATCTGCAGACGGACATACCCCGCAGCTTCGTCACTTCGGGAGGCCTCGGCACGATGGGCTTCGGTCTCGGCGCGGCAATCGGTTCTCAGGTTGCGAATCCCGACAAACGCGTGATTAATATCGCGGGCGACGGAAGCTTTCACATGAATCTGGCAGAGCTTGCCACGGCAGTGACCTACGAACTGCCGATCATTGAGATTATTATGAACAACAACGTGCTCGGCATGGTGCGGCAATGGCAGAAAATGTTTTATGACAAACGCTATTCGCATACAACGCTGAACAGAAAAACGGATTATAAAAAGCTGGCGGAAGCATTCGGCGCACTCGGATTTGTGGTGAAAAAGAAGGAAGACTTCGCAACGGTATTGAAAGAAGCGCTTGCATCGGGCAAACCGTGCGTGATCGACTGTCATATCGGCTGTGACGTTAATGTGCTGCCGATGGTACCATCGGGAGCCCCGATTGAGTCGCCCGTACTGGAATTGGATTAAGGAGGAAGGACATGAACAGAAGATACGTATTGTCGGTACTCGTCGATAACCACTCCGGTGTACTCAGCAGAGTCGCAGGATTATTTTCCCGCAGAGGATACAACATCAGCAGTTTAACCGTCGGTGAGACGGAGGATCCTTCTGTTTCCCGCATCACCATTATGCTGTACGGCGATGAATATATTCTCGATCAGATTAAGAAACAGCTCGGCAAACTGATCGATGTGAGAAGCATCACGGAACTCAAGACCGATCAGGCGGTATTCCGCGAACTGATATTGATCAAAGTAGCGGCAGACGACGCAACCCGTGCGGCGGTGATTGAAATTGCAAACATTTTCCGTGCGAAAGTCATTGACATCTCCAAAGAAACGCTTACCATGGAGATAACGGGAGAACAAAGCAAAGCTGAGGCATTCATTGAAATGATGGAAGTCTACGGCATCAAAGAGATTGCCAGAACCGGACTCACGGCTCTTGAGCGAGGAAGTATACAATTAAATAAACACACCAAATTCGAGGAGGAATAATTTATTATGACAACCATGTACTACGACAAAGACTGCGATCTGGGATTGCTGAAGAATAAAACGGTTGCGATTATCGGTTACGGCAGCCAGGGGCATGCACATGCACTCAACCTGAAAGAATCCGGCGTGAAAGTAATCATCGGTCTTTACACAGGCAGCAAATCCTGGGCAAAAGCCGAAGAAGCGGGACTGAGCGTGATGACCGCTGCGGATGCGGCAAAAGCAGCAGACATTATTATGATTTTAATCAATGACGAAAAACAGTCTGCGCTGTATGAAGCAAGCATTGCACCGCATTTGACGACAGGAAAATCGCTTGTGTTCGCACACGGATTTAATATTCACTTCGGACAGATCGTTCCGCCTGCGGATGTAGATGTATGGATGGTAGCACCGAAAGGACCCGGACATACCGTGAGAAGCCAGTATCAGGAAGGCAAAGGCGTTCCCGATCTGATCGCGATTTATCAGGATGCGACAGGCAAAGCGAAAGATCTCGCGCTTGCATATGCTTCGGGTATCGGCGGAGGCAGAGCGGGCATTCTCGAAACGACATTCAAAGAAGAAACCGAAACCGATCTTTTCGGCGAACAGGCAGTGCTTTGCGGCGGCGTAACAGAACTGATCAAAGCCGGATTCGACACACTCGTAGCTGCTGGTTATCAGCCGGAAATCGCTTATTTCGAATGCTGCCATGAAATGAAACTGATTGTGGATATGATCAACAACGGCGGATTCACCTTTATGAGATACTCCATCTCCGATACTGCAGAATACGGTGACTACGTAACAGGAAAACGCATTATCACAGACGAAACCAGAAAAGAAATGAAACAAGTGCTGACCGAAATTCAGGAAGGCACGTTTGCAAGAAACTGGATTCTGGAAAACAGAGTCAACAGACCTTACTTCAACGCGAAAAAACGAATCGAAGCGGAACATCCGATCGAAATTGTCGGCAAAAAACTGCGCGGCATGATGAGCTGGCTGAAAAAATAACCGAACTGACACAAACCCGCCGTTCGTACTTTGCAAAAAGACAATGAGTCTGATACCGGACTGATCAGTTGCTTGCGCATCAAAAGTATCGGGCGACGGGTTTTCCATATTCAATTTAACGCATCCGAGACTCGGAGCAAGGAGATAGCATGGAAAGAAACAGCGATAAAGCATTAAAAGGTGCCGCTCGCGCGCCGCACCGATCCCTGTTTTACGCAATGGGATATACCAAAGAAGATCTGCAGCGACCGCTCATCGGCATCGTGAACTCGCAAAACGAAATCGTACCCGGACATTTTCACCTGGATACCATCGCCAAAGCTGCCAGAGAAGGCGTACTCGCCGCAGGCGGTACCCCGATTGAATTCCCTTCGATTGCCATTTGCGACGGCATCGCAATGGGGCACGCGGGGATGCACTATTCCCTTGCCTCCCGCGAACTGATTGCGGACAGTATCGAATCGATGGCGCTTGCGCATGCATTCGACGGTTTGGTAATGGTGACGAACTGCGACAAAGTCGTTCCGGGCATGCTGATGGCGGCGGCAAGACTGAACATTCCCTCAATTATGATCAGCGGCGGACCGATGCTTGCAGGTACGAGAAACAAAAATAAAATCGATCTGAACGCGGTTTTTGAAGCAGTCGGTGCTTACGGCGCAGGAAAAATCGACGAAGATGAACTCTGTGATGTCGAACAGCATGCATGCCCAAGCTGCGGCTCCTGCTCCGGCATGTTCACCGCAAACAGCATGAACTGTCTCACGGAAGTGCTCGGCATGGGGCTTCCCGGAAACGGCACCATCCCCGCGGTATTCGGCGAACGTGTCTCCCTTGCCAGACAGGCAGGCAGAGCGATCATGCAGTTGGTCGAAAAAAACATCAGACCGCGCGATATTATGACAACCGAAGCATTCAAAAATGCACTGACGGCGGATATGGCACTGGGGTGCTCCACAAACAGTATCCTTCATCTGCCGGCGATTGCCCATGAAGCAGGCGTGCTCATTGATCTGCAGTGGGTAAACGAAATCAGTGCAAATACACCGAACCTTTGCAAACTGGCACCTGCCGGACACCATCATGTCGAAGATCTTTACGCGGCGGGGGGCATCCCCGCACTGCTCAAAGAACTTGGTAAAAAGGATCTGATCAATACCTCGCTGATGACCGTGACGGGCAAAACAATTTCGGAAAACATCAAAAATGCCGTGAACTGCGACACAAATGTGATCCATCCGATTGACAACCCGTATTCGCCGACAGGGGGCATCATGGTGCTCTTCGGCAATATCGCCCCGGACGGCTGCGTGGTGAAACGCTCTGCGGTTGATCCGAAAATGCTTATGCACACAGGACCCGCACGCGTATTCAACAGCGAAGACGACGCGATCACCGCCATCATGGACGGAAAAATCACGGCAGGAGATGTTGTGGTCATCCGTTATGAAGGACCCAAAGGCGGACCCGGTATGAGAGAAATGCTCTCCCCCACCTCCGCGCTTGCGGGTATGGGACTTGACAAGGAAGTGGCGCTGATTACAGACGGACGTTTCAGCGGTGCGACCAGAGGCGCGGCAATCGGTCACGTTTCGCCCGAAGCTGCCAGCGGCGGCGTCATCGCCCTCGTGGAAGAAGGCGATATCATTGAAATCGATATTCCCGCAGGCAAAATCAATCTTGCGGTATCGGACGAAGTACTCGCAAAACGCAAAGAAACCGTCGTGATACTGCCGCCGAAAATTCAGACCGGATATTTAAAACGATATGCGCGCATGGTCACATCGGCCAGCAAAGGCGCAGTATTGGAATAACAATAAATAACCTACGGAAAGGGGTGATTCGAAGTGGCTCGTCAAATCAAAATTTTTGACACTACTTTACGAGACGGAGAACAGTCTCCCGGATGCAGCATGAACTTAACAGAAAAAATAGAGGTGGCAAAACAGCTCGAACGTCTGAAAGTAGACGTCATCGAAGCCGGATTTGCGATCGCTTCGCCCGGTGACTTTTCCGCGGTCAAAGCGGTAGCCGATACCATGAAAGACTGTACGGTGGCATCGCTCTCCCGCGCAATCGAAAAAGACATCGATTCCGCATACGATGCGGTGAAAGGTGCCGTCTCCCCTCGTATCCATACATTTTTGGCAACTTCACCGATTCATATGAAGCATAAACTGAATATGGAACCGGAAGCAGTCATAGAGCGTATCGCAGCTATGGTAGCCTACGCAAAAAAGAAATGTGCCGATGTGGAATTTTCGGCGGAAGACGCGACCCGCAGCGAGCATCCGTTCCTTGCAAGAGCAGTGGAAACGGCGATCAAGGCAGGCGCAACGGTGATCAACATTCCTGATACCGTAGGATATACAACACCGGAAGAAATGTTTGAGCTGATCCAATATCTCAGAAACAATGTTGCGGATATCGATCGGATCGCGCTTGCGGTGCACTGTCACAACGATCTCGGCATGGCGGTTGCGAATTCTCTGGCAGCAGTCAGAGCAGGTGCCTCTCAGATCGAATGCACCATCAACGGTATCGGAGAACGCGCGGGCAACTGCGCACTGGAAGAAGCCGTCATGGCAATGCAGACAAGACATGATCTGTTTGACACACAGTGCCGCATTGAAACAACGCAAATATACAGAACAAGCAAACTGCTCTCCTCGATTATCGGCATGCCGGTGTCTGCAAACAAAGCGATTGTCGGTGCGAACGCGTTTGCGCACGAATCGGGCATTCATCAGCACGGTATGATGGCAGAGCGCACCACCTACGAAATCATGACACCCGAATCCATCGGGCTTCCGAAAAACAAAATGGTACTCGGCAAACATTCGGGACGCCACGCGTTTGAAGAACGTCTGGTTTATCTGGGATATGCGCTCTCGAAGGAAGATATGGAACAGGCATTTGTTCGTTTCAAGGATTTTGCTGATAAGAAGAAGAATGTATTTGATTCCGACATCGACGCCATCGTCGCGGAAAAAGCGATCCCGGTTTTCGAAAAATATCGTTTGGACTCCTTCGTTGTGCAGAGCGGAAATAACATCCGCGCGACTGCTACAATCCAATTGAGAACCGATGATGAAGTTTTTCAGGAAGCGGCGATAGGCGAAGGGCCGATCGAAGCAGCATATCATGCCATCGAAAAAATAACGGGTAACGTCTATCCGTTGGAACAATACAGCATCAATGCAATCTCGGGCGGCGAAGATGCGCTCGGCGAAGTGGTGGTCAAAATTAAGCATCACGGCGACGAAATCACGGGCAGAGGTCTTTCGACCGACGTGATCGAAGCAAGTATTCTTGCCTATCTCAACGGCATCAACAAAATATCCGCCAACCATTTTTGATGAAAGGAGCATGCCATGCACAACAGGATAGAAATATTTGACTCGACGCTGCGCGACGGCGCACAGGGCGAAGGAATCACCTTCTCGGTAGAAGACAAACTCAATATCGTAAAAGCACTCGACGCACTTGGCATTGCATACATCGAAGCAGGCAATCCCGGGTCAAATCCGAAAGATCTGGAATTTTTTGAACGGGTCAAATCCGTACAATTGGAATACGCGAAATTATGCGCGTTCGGCAGCACAAGACGTCGGGATATTAAAGTAGAAGACGATGCCAATGTGTGCTCTCTGCTGAGTGCGGATACCCCGGTCGTTACGATTTTCGGCAAATCCTGGGATCTTCATGTGACCGGCATTCTCAGCACCACCCTGGAAGAAAATCTGAAAATGATCGAAGAAACCGTGCGCTTTTTCAAAGACAAAGGCAAAGAAGTCATTTATGACGCGGAGCATTTCTTCGACGGATACAAAGCCAATCCAAACTACGCCTTTCAGACGTTGAAAGCAGCCGCTGACGGGGGTGCGGACTGTCTGTGTCTGTGCGATACAAACGGCGGGGCAGATCCGAATTTCGTTTTCAATACGATCAAGCAGGTACATGATATTTTTCCAATGCCGATCGGCATCCATTGTCACAACGATACAGGACTTGCCGTTGCCAACTCGATTTTCGGTGTACAGGCAGGCGCGAGACAGGTGCAGGGGACGTATATCGGCTTCGGCGAACGCTGCGGAAATGCAAATCTCAGTACGATTATTGCAAATTTACAGCTGAAATATCATAAACACTGCATACCGGACGAACAAATGAGCATACTGACCCCGACAGCCAGACTGATCGCGGAAATCGCAAATGTACATCTGCCTTCGGGCGAACCTTACGTCGGCAAGAGCGCGTTCGCACACAAAGGCGGCATGCATATCGACGGCGTGAACAAAATATCCAGGTCATTTGAACATATCGACCCAAGCCTGGTCGGAAACGAACGACGATTCCTCATGTCCGAAGTCAGCGGCAGAACGACGCTGCTCAAGATGCTGCAACGCATCGATCCTTCTCTGAGCAAGGATTCTCCGCAGACAAAAACGATCATGCAAAAGTTGAAGGATCTGGAACATAACGGCTATCAGTTCGAAGCGGCAAGCGCAAGTTTTGAGCTTGTGGTGAGAAAAGAACTGGGGCTGTACAAACCGTTCTTTCAACTCGACCACTACAAAATTCTCGGCGAATCGCCTGCAAAATCGGAAGACGAATGCGCGACTGCGGTCATTAAGGTCAATGTCGAAGGCAAGGATGAAATCACCGCGGAACAAGGCAACGGCCCTGTAAATGCGCTGGACAAAGCACTGCGAAAAGCTCTGGTGGTATTCTACCCGGCTCTGAAACATGTTCATTTAACGGACTACAAAGTGCGTGTACTGGAAACACAGGATGCAACAGCCGCAAAAGTACGCGTGCTGATCGAATCCTCCGACGGAAGCGATGTCTGGACAACCGTGGGGGTTTCGGGCGATATTATCGAAGCTTCATGGAACGCACTTGTTGACTCGATCGAATATAAACTGACCAAAAAATAAAAATTGATATAAAGGAGCCTATCATTATGGCAATGACGATGACTCAGAAAATACTCGCGGATCACGCGGGACTGAAAGAAGTCACAGCAGGACAGCTGATACAGGCGAAACTGGATCTGGTGCTCGGCAATGACGTCACCTCTCCCGTCGCAATCACAGAGTTCGAAAAAACAGGATTTGCGGAAGTTTTCGACAAAACGAAAATCGCGCTGGTCATGGATCACTTCACCCCGAACAAAGACATCAAAGCGGCAGAACAGTGCAAATTCATCCGTGAGTTTGCCCGCAGACAGCAAATTGTTAACTTTTTCGATGTGGGTGAAATGGGTGTGGAACATGCACTGCTTCCCGAAAAAGGACTGGTTGCACCGGGCGAACTCATCATCGGTGCGGACTCACACACCTGCACCTACGGCGCGCTCGGCGCATTCTCGACCGGAGTCGGCTCGACGGATATGGCAGGCGGGATGGCACGCGGCATGGCATGGTTCAAAGTGCCTTCGGCAATCAAATTCATTTTAACGGGCAAACCTGGCAAATGGGTTTCGGGCAAAGACATCATCCTTCAGATCATCGGCATGATCGGCGTGGACGGCGCGCTTTACAAATCGATGGAATTCGTCGGTGACGGCATAGCAAACCTTTCGATGGATGACAGACTTTGCATGGCAAACATGGCGATCGAAGCCGGCGCAAAAAACGGCATCTTCCCTGTCGATGAAAAAACAATCGCATATGTAAAAGATAAGACAGACAGACCGTTCAAAGTATTCGAAGCGGATACGGACGCGGTTTACGACGAAACATACACCATTGATCTCTCTCAGATCAAACCGACGGTTGCCTTCCCTCATCTGCCGGAAAACACGAAAACCATCGATCAGG
>CAYUFL010000046.1:2563-11869 GCA_964444065.1 uncultured Lachnospiraceae bacterium | reverse complement strand
ATCCGTCTTCGTACTTCCACGACCACGCCGAGAATCGTGACGGATTCTTCACCGTCGTACGGATAGAATTTCGGCTCATAACTCGGATTGAGCGGCTGAAGCCAAAGACCGTTTTCCTGCTTGATCACTTTTTTTAAGGTGGCATCATAGCCGTTGATATAGACGACGCAGTCCTGTCCGCTTTCACAGTCGGGCTGACGGCGCACGATGACGGTGTCCTCTTCCAGATATTTCGGGTACATGCTGTTGCCCGAAACACGAAAGCCGATGTAGTCTTTGCCGCCTTTCATCATATCAGCAGGAATGTCTTCGAAATCCACGATGTCCTCGATCGCTTCGATGGGTACTCCCGCGGGTATTTTCGCGAATACTTTGATGCGCGCCCCCTGTTCGTTTTCCACAGGAATGATCTGCGGCGCATTTCCGCCGAGCAGATAATCGATGGAGGTGGAGAGAATCATCGCAAGCTTGTGCAGCGTATCGTAATCAGGTTCATATTTCCCCGTTTCATATCCCGACAAAGCCGCCTGGCTGACATTGAGTTTCTTTGCAAGCTCGGTCTGTTTCATTCCGTAAGCATTGCGCAGTTCCTTAATCCGGTTCATCATATCAACCTCCTTGATATCGAGTATAGCGATTCCCGTTCGGTTTGTAAAGCTACATTTATTAATAAAGCTGATATTTATGAAAATTTTACTTGATATATCAAGTAAGTTGATATATGATAAATAAGAACTTATGTTCGATAGTATATCAATAAACTTGTTACGCATTGAAAAATATGTGTAGTTGAATGGGGTAAACGGCTTGAAATGCGGGGAAAAAGGATGAAAGTAAAGGAAAAAAGCGGAAAAGGTGAGAATTCCACCGAAAGGAAGCGGAAAGTTCGTTCCTCGAAGGATTTTGCAGTGAATGCGCTGCGCAGAGAGAACGAATCGCTGCGATTAAAAAACGCCGATCTCTCTTATGAATACGACGAAATGTGCCGTGCGTTCGAACGGCTCAAGTGCCGCACGGAGCTGCTCGAAGATCTGACGGCGATCTATGTGCCCGAGCGCAGAGCTTATGACATCTGGCAGGAGGGCAGACGGTGGTGAGTGGTGTATGTTTGAGATGCGGACAAAGAAAGGAGCGGGAAGATGGCACGAAGAAGAATGATTGATCCGAATATCTGGGAGAGCGAGGACTATGCGCAGTTGGGCGTGCTGGCAAAACTCGTGTTTATCGGCATGATCTCGAATGCGGACGACGAAGGACGCGGGCGGGCAAGCGCGGTGTATCTGCGCTCCAAAGTTTTTCCATATGATGAATCGATCCGCACGCAGGACGTCTCCGATGCGCTCAATGAGATATCTTCCTGTCTGTCGGTGATGTTTTACCGCTTGAACGGGAACGAGTATTATGCCTTGCGGAACTGGAAAAAATGGCAGAGAGTGGACAAACCGCAGCCGAGCAATATTCCGCCCTATGACGTTTCAACATGTGAGATGATGCGGAATTCAGTGATTGTTTCGGAGACAGAAGAGGAATTCAATGATGCAAACCGAGACAATGCAGAATCATTCCCGACTGATTCCGGAATTGCTCCGGAACCATTCCCGCCTAAAAGAAAAGAAGAGAAAGAGAAGAGAAAAGAAGAAGAATACCGCGCGGCGGGCGCGCGGGTGATATCCTTTCTGAATGAAAAAGCGGGCACGGATTTTCGCACGGACGGGAAAAGCAGCATGCGCCTGATTGCGGCACGCTTGTCGGAAGGGTATACACCGGAGCAGATGCAGCAGGTGATCGTGCGCAAGTGCGACGAATGGAACGGCACGCAGATGCAGAACTTCCTGCGTCCCGAAACACTCTTCGGCGATAAGTTCGAGGGATATATGAATCAAAAGGACGGCGTTTCCGCACGCGGCGCTCCGAGTGCCCCACAACGGAAACGCATGGAATATGAGCATGATTATGACATCGCGCTTTTGGAGCGGGTGATGTTCGGCAATGGATATGACGCATAGAGCAGGGAGGCTTTTGCGCAAAGAGTTACGGCAAGCAACGAAGGCGGCGTCGTCCGCCGAAAGGATGAGGGTATGAAAGAAGCGGAATACAACGAAACAGCGGAATATCTGGGAGAAGCGCACCGACTGCGCGAGTATATCATGATCAAGGAGGAACAGCTTGCTTCACTGCGCGAATCGGCGGAACGGATTTCGTCGCGCGGCGGACAATTCGGCGTACGCGCTTCGGGCTATCACGGAAGCGGGAAAGAGGATATGCTGTGCAAAGCGATGGATCTGGAAGCGGAACTGGTGCGTGACATCGGGCTGATGATCGAAACGATGCGCAGAGTGAAAAGCGCGGTGGAAACAGTGGAAGACAAAACAATGCGCATGGTGCTGGAGCTGCGGTATCTGAATTTTAAAACATGGGAAGAAATCAGCGACACGATGTGCTACAGCGAACGCCATATTTACCGTCTGCATGCGCAGGCTCTGGGATATGTAAAACTGCCGAAAAAAAAAAGAAAGCGGGGGGGGACGGAAAAACAAGAGTGCGTGCAGAAGCGCGTTTGTAGCTTACAGTCAAACAAAAAAAGACGGCGCAATGCCGTCTTTCTGGTGTTGGTTATTTTTTGTCGTAAAAGATGCCCGACAAGGTAATGGTCGGTTTCATAAAGCCCGAATCGCGCAGCACAACGCCGATATCCTCCGTCACGGTGGCGAGCATATCAAACACGGTCCGATTGTTTTCGATGGCAAAATCGGGAAGGCTGCCGGGCTCGAAAAAGTCGGCATTTGTATATCCGCAGTGTTCGTTCAGATAAGCGCGCACGCTGTCGCAAGCCTGTTTGAGGGTATTCGTCTCGAGGTAATACGCCGCGATTTCATCATCAATCGCTTCCAGCGCACTGATTTCTTCGCCCGCACTGACCACGCCGAGCCAGACGGTGTCATGACCCGCAAGTGCGTCGCATACGGTTTTGCTCACAAAGGTTGTGCCCGCAATGGTGACGGTGTCGCCTGCCGCCGCATCCAGCGGGAATGCTTTGAGCACGGCGCGTGCGTGCACTGCTGCTTCTGCGAGGGGTGCGCCCTCCGCGAGGTTTTCATACATCTCCGAGGTTTCTCGGATGTGCGCCGCATCTGCGATTGCCTTGATGTCGAAGCGGATGGGGATATGATTGAGTAAAATTTTGTCCATAGATCCTCCGTTGGGGTTGGGTATAGGGATATGATAACGTATTTTCGTAAAAAAGGAAATATGTTTCAAATGATCGGGTGGGAAATCGATCGGAAATGTAATGTAGGGAACGCATATGATGCGTTCCGCGTGTGGCGTGACGGATGGGTGGGGATGGTTATGTATATTTCCATTTTTTTGCGAATGGGCACGGGTCGGCGGAACGCACGGATTGGCGGAACGCACGGGTCGGCGGGACGGATGCATTTCCGGGAACGCATACAATGCGTTCCCTACTACGTTACGTTACGTGGGTGGCGGACGGAGTTGTGATATAATTATAAATATATGACCTTTGTAAATCATATTTGTGTTGTATTTTCGCATTATTCTATTATATAATTTAAATAATATAATAATATTCAATAAAGACATCAAAAGATCGGAGCACACAATGCAAAAAAATAACAAAGGGGAATGATGATTATGTCATTGGGACTTATATTTTTGATCATGCTGCTTATGCTGGGAATCATGACTGTTGTTATTATCGTGATGTTTGCAAACAAAAGAAAAAAGGTAATCGAAACGTACAACAATCAACTCATGCTGCTGCGTTCCAAAGGATTGCAGGTGGAAAAATATTACACGAGACGCATTACGGTCGCCAGTCAGGGTGATGTGGAATACAAATATCTGATCTTCGACTTCACGCACAATCTGTGCGCCTACGAATTTGAACTGTTTTCGATGGGGGACATCACGGCAGTGCAGCTGATCAACGATGCTACCGTGGTGCAAAGCTCCAGTTCCACCATGGGTGGAGGGGCGCTCTTGGGTGTGGTGGTGCCGGGGGTTGCGGGATTCGGCGGGCAGTCGTCTTCCAACAGCGGGGAGCAGTCCGCCGTTGTGGCGGTACGTGTGTTGCTGAACAATCCGCGCACGCCGTCCTTTATGATTCCGTTCCTGTTTGCGGTGGTACCCAAAGCATCGCCCTCGTATCAGCAGGCGGTTCAGGTGGCGTATGAAGTATACGGCATTTTTGAAATGGCACTGAAAAGAAACGAACAGGCGGCGAACGCACCGAAGCCGCAGGCAGCGTCCGTCCCGGGTGTATATTGCACGAAATGCGGCGCGTCCAATACGGCGGGAGCAAAATTCTGCTCGGCTTGCGGCAACACGATCACCGTAATTTCCGAGAAAGTAAAGGAGCAGATTCTTAAACTCGAACAGCTGCGGGATGACGGAGTGCTGTCCGTGCAGGAATTCGAGGACAAAAAGAAAATACTGACGGATCAAAAATAACCTAATTCCAGAAAAAAAAATTTGCGAGAAATAGCTAATATTTACGCATTAAAAAAGAGTTGTTGTTAACAACTCTTTTTGTTATTAAATTAAACATCATATATAGTTAGTGCTACTTCTCTAAAGTTTATATAATTAAATTATGTAGTTAATATTTAAGTAGCAAATAAATTGTAATTCATTTATTGTAAAAAATCAAGTAATTTAATATAAAATTTTATATGTTTATTTATCAAGTCGTAACCACTCGATATCAGGCTTCACAATTCTCCTTGAATTCATGTATGCCCAGTCAAGCGTTAATACCGTTTTGCCAATATACCTCGTTTTCTCTTTATCTACGACCAGTGCTAAATCTGCCTTATTCGGCATAAGCATACACAGAGGTAATAATAATTGTATTTTAGACTCATTTGAATTCTTATCGGTATAAAATTGAGGTACCGCTATTTTATAATTCCTTCTCAATCGTTCTAAAATATCTTTGACTGATTTTTCTAACAATGCACTTATAATATGTTTATCATAATCTAAGATAGTTTTAAACCTCTCAAAATTATCATCAATAATATGATCATAATCCAGATGTAATTGTAATGTTTTATCATATACAAAATCACTTGGATTGGTAAAATAATCAACAATATCTGGTAAAGGGTCGAACGATTGCATTCTCGTGTCCGTCACCGTTGTAAAAGTTAGAAAATACCATCTTTGTTTTGTTTTATCATTCTGATAATTTCTATGTTCAACAAACAAAGCATATATATCTACAGGGTTTTTTTGTGTCTGTAGCCCTGTGTTAAAACACATCATTTTATTCGTCGAATCAATCGCAATCTTTCCTTCTTGTTTTGCTCGATCATATGTATAGTTGAGATAATTATATAAAATTGGATACTTGTGACTGGAATGTTCGGAGTTCACAAGTGACCATTGCTCTTTTTGTGAAATTCCAGCTAAATACGAAAGCTTTGTTTCAAATTCTGGGAAAAAAGCGTCTTTTATCAAGTTATATTCAGGTACATATGAGTTCAAAATAGTCATAAATCAGAATCCCCCTTTTACCAGTAAATTATAATTCATTAATTAATATTGTATCAAAAGTACATATATATTACAATATCAATCATCTTTTGGAAGCTTCATCCCCTTATCCCCGACAGTAACGGGTTGGGGGTGTGATATCGGGAACGCATGATATGCGCGGGCGTGGATTGGTGGAACGCATGATATGGTGGAACGCATGATATTCGCGTGTGTGAATTAACGGATCGCATGATATGCGATCCCTACTACTACGACGTATGTGGGCGGGTGGTTGGCACGGCTCGGTGGGACACATACAATGCGTTCCCTACGTATTTTTTTCATCCACCTTCGGCATGACCATTTCGTTTTTCCCCGACAACCCGTCGATCGCAAGCAAACTTTTGAACGCGTCGATTTCCGCTTCGGTATCGACCGAGGTCTGCGAGAGCAACTCGTCGTTCAGCTTCGCGAAGGCATGCTTCGCATCGTCAACGGAAACGGCAATCGCCGTCTTGGCATCCGTGACCGACTTGCTTTGTATGCGGCGGCTGTCCAGCTCGATGTAACGGTTCAGGAGTTTTATTACCGTCGGCAGATAGATATTGTTGAACTTGCGGATCTGGCTTTGCAGGGAGCTTGACGCGGACGCAACCTCGAAAATATCCAGCATATGCGCCATGATGGTGTCTAAGTCTGCAGATATCTTCTCGTCACTGATCAAATCGTTTGCTTTCTCGATCTCTTTGGCGAATGCTTTTGCGGTGGCGGACAGTGTTCCGCTTTGCCCCAAGGCTTCGTTGAGCGGTCCGCTTTTTTTGCCTTCCGCTTCGGCGGCTTCCTGCTGCGGTTTTTCGTTTTCCTCGGTGTAGGGACAGTGATCGGGAGAGACAATGCCTTCCGCCACTTTTTTCACGAATTCGGCGCACGGCGGGTAACTGCACTGCGCACAGTCCGTCCGTGGGGTGAGCCAGTAGATCGACTGCTTGATGTAGGGGCATAAATTAATTAGCGCGCGATCCGTCAGCACATCGTCGGCAAAACCCATGCAGGAATGGTATCCGCATTCCTTGCAGTCGTTGCGGGGGGTGAGACGGTAGATATCCCAGCTTGTCGAGCTTGATCGGAGCACCGCATAGGTCTGTCGGGTTGCCCCGAAGCTCTGCACATGCGCTGTCGTTTTCTTTTTATTTGCCATGGTGTTTCCTTCTGTTTTTTATCGGTAGGGGATGATTGTTCAGGCGTTTTCTTTCTCTTTCTGAACCTCCGGCATCACGAGTTCGTGTCTGCCGAGCAGTCCGTCAATCGTGAGAATATTCTCGAAGGTTTTGACTTCCGCCTCGATATCGATGGATGCCTGCTGCATCAGATTTTCGTTGAAATTCGCAAATGCACACCGCGCGTTCGCAATCGACTTCGCGATCTGCTCTTTCATTTCTTTCACCGTCTTTGTTTCCACACGCTTGCTTTGCAGATCGATGTACAGATTGCACAGCTTGAGCGTCTGCGGCAGATAGATGTTGCCGAATTTTCTGATCTGGCGCTCCGTGACGACGCTTTTTGATGCCTGAATAAAAATGTCGTTGACGTGCTCGCAGATGACATTCAGATTCTGCGAAATTACTTCGTCGGGAATCAGCTCATTCGCTTTGTTGATTTCCCACGCATAAGCACGCCCCTGATCCAATAAGGACAGATTCTGGTCGAAATATTCGTTCAGCGCGCGGGTCGGCTGTTTCGGTTGGACAGGCGCCTGTACGGGTTTTTGTTGGTTAATGGCTTGCTGTTGCGCCGCTCGCTGCGTCTGCTGCCGGTTGTATGTCTGGTTCGGCTGCTGCGGATTGGTGTTGTTCGGCATGCCGTATCGGCGCAGGTTTCGCAGGTAGCGTCGGTATTCTCTGGAAGAATTGCCGTAATACTGCATATGCGGCATTTGTGCCTGCATTTCAGCAGGGTAGGCGGTGGGGTTGAATTCCGCATAGCGCTGTGCTTCGGCGGCGGCATTGCGCGCGCCCTGCTCAAACAGCATGCCGATGCCTGCAAAAATGAACACAACCGATATCATATCCGCCAATAAAGCCGTTCCGAAAATGACGGGCAGGAGAAAGAACGCTGCAAAGATATAGCTTACCACCGAGAATACTCTGCGTCGTATTTTTTTTCGCTCCGCACGATTTTGCATATAGAAATTATTTTTATATTTCATGATACTCCCTTAATCAGTCAAACGTAAATCTGCTTCCGCTCTTGTCCGTGTAAATTGAGATTTCCGATATATGAAAATTCACAGTCGCAGCATTACCGCTCCCGAAGTAGTCTGTCAATTCGATTTTATAAGGCTGTCCGGATCTGACATTTTGGATTGATTCAATGTCTTGATCGATGACAATCCCGTCTTCGTTGGTAAAGTCGCAATAGATAAACACATCGGTGTACTCCTGATCGGATGTGTTCGTAACGGTCAGCGCAACACTCGCATCGGAGTCGCTGAGCGTCATGCTCACATCGCTGAGAATGAAATAATCCGCACAGTAATCGTGTTCGTACTGCAGCAGAGAACTGCCTGCATTCCGTACATTGTATGTTTCGTTTCTCGGCAGAATCGTGTAGGAACCATATTCATTTTCCGTAACGACATAAGACGTTTCAGCCGTCGATTTTGTTGATAGAGAGATTTCGTCGTAAGTTTCCTGCGACATTCCCAGAGCAAGCGCTTGTTCCGAACGTGTTTCGGCGAGATATTCTTCGTACGTTTTTGCCTCATACACCGTATCCCCGTCTTTCAGCGCAAGCGCAATTTCGGCGTTTTCATCGTTGTGGTAAACCGCGCTGTAGGTTTCTTTGCCGTCCGCAATAAAGTGAAAATAATAGGTGTCGGTATATCCGTCTTCGGTCGGATAGTCCTGTCTGATCGTCTGAAGAAAATTCGTTGCGATCAGCCCGCACTGGGAGGCAGAGGAAAACAGATCCGCATCTTCGGCGGAAAGATGGATTTCCGCGTTGTATTTTCCGCCGCTGCCATTGTGGTAGCTGACTCTTAGTTCATAGCCGTCAGAGCGGTAATAGTAGGACAGACTTGATTCGACCGCGGTCTCGATCGCATCGATATTATCCGTCTGTGCACCGCTGATTCCTGCAAAGGCGAATCCTGCGACAATCAGAATTACGCCGATCCATGTCAGCGCAGAGGGTTGTTTCCCTTTTTTGTATTTCATCTTATCGGTTTTCTCCGATCCCCAATATTAATCAACATTTGATTTTTATTATAGCATATTCATACAAATTGTGCACTCAAACTTTTCGGCACAAACCAAGAATTGCGACCGGTGATGCGCTAGGTGATTCCAACGATCGGCGCAACAAAAAAACAGACACATCGACTTCCTTGTCTGCTTGTTGTTTGTGTGTCGTATCACACGATTTCAGATCGGTTTATTCAGCAGCGCGGCGCTCCATGCGGCAAAATCAGATTCGCCTTTGCCGCCCGCGCGAAACGCGAGACGCAGGTGCTCTTTGATGCGTTTTGTGTCTGGATGCGTGACGCCCACCGCCGCAACCGTGTCGCGGTATGATTTGGAAAGAAGCTCCAATGCCGCGGTTTCTTCTCCGCGGTTATAATGAATCAGCGCCATATTGTTCTCGGTGATCGGCAGCTCCCGCTCACCCTGCGCATGTACCATCAGGATGCTGTCAAGCGCCTTTTTGTAATATTCGAATGCGGTGTCAAGATTTTTCAGATTGTAATAAACGACGGCGATATTGTTGTAGCTTTGTTGGAAGACGAAGCAACTGTAAAACGTTTTT
>CAYUFL010000046.1:0-2553 GCA_964444065.1 uncultured Lachnospiraceae bacterium | reverse complement strand
GACGCAGGGTGTGTATTCTCCAAAAATCTCTGCGCGTGTTTTCAGCGCGCGATTGTGCCAGACAAGCGCTTTTTTGTACAACTGCATCGCATTGAGCACAGCACCGATGTTATTTGCGATATCGGCTGTTTTTTCATTCTGTTTTCCGTATATTTTGCGCATCAGACTGTAGACGGGGTAGAGCGCGTACAAGGCACGTTCGTCATCGCCCATTGCGTTGTAAGTGAGTGCCAGGTTGTTGGTTGCCGCCGCAACGCTCGGATGAATCTGCCCGAACTGTTTTTTATAGACACCCAGCGCATCCTGCCCGTACTGCAATGCTTTTTCATACTGTGCGGTTTCCCGGCAGAATTCGGCAAGGTTGTCGAGGATCTCCGCCGTGTCGGGATGAGCCTTGCCCAGCAGTTTTTTTCTTACTGCATAGGCTTTTTTGTATGCCGTAAGGACTTTTGACGTATTTCCTCTGTGTCGGAAAATTTGCGCAAAGATCATATAATCAAGCGCGGTGTCCGCCTGCGGCTGTTCGGATTGCCCCAAATCGTGAAGCAACGCTTTTTGCACATAAAACAACGCTGTTTCACAGTCTCCGCCTGCCAATGCCATGTCGGATTTCTCTCTGAAAAACGCGCTGTTTTCCTGTGTATGGAACGTATGATTCGCAGTTTTCGGCGTTTTGGAATGTTCCCCGCTCATGATTCTCCTCTTTGCGCGCAAAACCGAAAGGGAATTGAATCGATTTTGCCAATATACTCCTTATATTCAGATATCGGACGGAGCGGAAGAATCATTAGGGGTATGAAAACCGAACTTATCTGTTTTCACGCAGAACGCTTGCATTGTGCGGTTTGACGGGGCGTCCTTTGCAGTCAAATTGTGCCGACAGTTCAGCCTCGATTTTGCGATACAGATACAGGATCTGAACAGCAACAATCACAAGCGGATAGAATGCGATATTGCCTGCCATCTGTATCGGGTCTGTGATTTCGGAACCGAAACGGTGCAGCAGAATAATGATGATCATGGCACCCAGATTGATCAAACTGCCGCGCAGCAGCATGTTCGCGGCACGTGTGTTGGCATAGCGCCAGGCTTCTATGGAAAGAACGGATCGTCTGGAACGGAATCCGTAAAAAGTTCTCATGGTTTTGGGCGGGAATTTTTTAAGCAAAAATCCCATCAATGCAATGGTAATCGGCAGTGACAGAACGAGAATCAGCAGTAGCGGCATGTTTGGTTCTCCTTGCAATCATAAATTTTCACAACGGTTATATTGTATCCTCACATGCCGAAAATTACAAGGTTTGCTCTGTAAAATTATATTAAAATCTCATTATCGTTCAAAAAAAGAAGGCGGGAAAATGCCGCCTGTGAATCGGATCTGTTGCGCCGGTTTTCTTGATCATAAAACGGCAGGAATCAGTCGCGTCTCACACCGTCGGGATGGTACGGCATACCGTTTGCATCGAACTTTTCGCGCAGCTCGCGGTGGACTTTTGCGACCAGATAGATGATTCCGACCGTCAGAAGTACGACCGCAAACAGACTTAAATATAACCCGATCTGTTCGGGATCACTGATGCCGAATACCCAATACATGATCAGAAGCGCAATCAGCATCAGCGCGAACATGAGTACCCCCTCCGCAAACAAGAGCTTGCCGCCCCGCGCATTGGCATAACGCCAGGTGAAGATGGTTTGGGAGGAACGGCGTGTGCGAAAGCCATAAGTGCCGTTGATTTCTTCGGGCGGATATTTGTACAGAAACAGTCCCGAAAGCAGAATCACGGCGGGGATCGTAAAAATGGAGATCAGCATTATAGTCAAGACAGAACCCTCTTGCAAAAATTATTTGAATGTGACTGAAATATAAATATATTATACCTATCGTAATGTTATCTGACAAGACAGAGAGGACTAAAAATCAAACTCTGCCGCTTCGCACGCGAACACACCGAAGGGGATATCCGCCGTGTCGATGATTGCTCCGACGAACCAGTAACCGTGATCCTGCATGTGGGCAAGCTCCCCGAGATAGAAGACAAGCTCATACGGACGGAGGACAGCGGGATCGTTGCCCGCCGTGCAGTCGCCTGCGAGAAAGACGCGCGCATGGCTGTGCCCGACACAGGAAATATAGTGCCCGACGAGTTCGCGCACATGGGCTCCGCCGATGATGACATCCCGTACGTAGTAGAGAATGACGGCTTTGTCTGTCTGATCGGACAACGCGGTGAGCAGTGTATTTAATTCCCCGTCGGTGAGCGGTCGGGTATATTTTTCTTTGTATTTGCTGATGTTCATGGGTGCCTCCTGCGGACGGATTTTGGACGCGGCAATCAAAAAATGACATGCGTAAAATCGCATGCCTTCTGGCATCTTCGCTCTGTCTGCAAAGCGGGATGTATTTTTTTGAATTATCAAGAAAGGCATGCTTTCTTATCCAAAATCAGAATACAATATTTGAGCGGGTTTGTCAAGAAGAATGATTCCAAACAATTCATGCACATAAGGGTTGTTTTGCGGATATTCGAGATATTTGGCTCACGGATGTCG
>CAYUFL010000045.1:2638-12471 GCA_964444065.1 uncultured Lachnospiraceae bacterium | reverse complement strand
TACTTCCGTTGATTTTTTCACCAATGATGATCATGAATTGGTTTCCTCCGGTTTTTAGATTTTGGTTTTGTATAAACTTATGAAGAATTTAAAGTGTACAGACATGTTCGTAAACATAAAAATATAGAGATACAAAAAGATATCTTCGGATGGTTCAATATACCACTCTTCCAATTTTAAATATATTTATAGTTTTGTCAATATATTTTAGTAAATTTTCTCATATTACAAATAATATTACCGACGAAATTTTCAAATAATACCTCTCTTTTTTACCACAAATCACTGTATTTTCATCTTAATGAATTCTCTTATGCCATGTAACAATATGAACCAATACCGAATAGTATCACATGGATTGTCTTATTTAAAAGGGATTTCTATCGAAACCTACCTGCCGGCAAGTATCGGATTCCGAAATAATATAAAACACCAACAAGCGAAAGCAATATACACTCACAAACGCATAGATAGGGAAAACCATTCTTTGAATAAACACCTGAAAAAATAATATTATCCAATGCTGTTTTCTTACTTGATATGTCTGTTATTAGGCAAAAATCGCAATTGCGTAATGACCTGCTTTGCATAAAAAAAAGGCAGTAAAACTGTCCGTCTAAAATCAAATGACTTCATCAACTACGAAAGCAAATGGTTTTTGATTTCGATTTTTTCCTAGGATAAGCATAATAACCGTTTTCGTTTATTAACCAGGAATGTATTATTTATGCAGTATAATGGACGGTCTGTGTAATTATGACCAAAAGCCACTATCGTCATCCGTTCACCCTTATCATCCCCGACAAACGATTTGATCGTCAATATACAGATCTAAAACCATACACAGTTTTCCTCCGATACATTTGGAGGCGTAAATCATGGCGATTAAATGCATACCAATATCCAAAAGTCCCGCAGGAATAGTACTGCAAAACTCAAAGACGCATCCGACCATCGTACCATCCAGAAGAAAGACCTCGATTGCAGTTTTACATTTTAAATTTTTTTCATTCCGTATTAATGTCACAACGTCACCTTTCTTGAACTGAGATGATTCTGCACTCCCTTCCGTACAATCAACCATAACGCACTGCAGATAACGATATCCTTTATATTCCGGCTGCTGTTTATGACTTTCAAACTCGGATTTTGCTTTCATTTCACCAAACCACTGCGTACAGGGATCATCTGTCTGCAAATACGAATTCGAATTGAAAAAACACTTTATGTATGAATATATTTCAATCGATTTGTTTGCCGAGAGTACACTCAGCATAAAAATAATACTGAGTGAAACAAAAACGAATGCACTTTGCTGATGACGTATCAAAAGCAAGCACACTTCAGAGAGAAAGAAAAATACTGTAACTTTGATCATCAAACTTACATCAACAACAAAAGAGCATCCTTTCAATCGTTTGCATTGCAATCGATCGAAACTACCCAATGTATTAACCTCATTGTACTTTTCTGTAGCAAAAACAGCCTTTTCCGAAAAAAATTCATAAGATTTATTTTCCATACTCATCCCAAATACGCTACCAACTCAACTGGATTAATCTTTTTTGATGTTGTTATAAATATCATATTGAAAGTAAACACTAAGTGCCAATGTCTATACCTGCCTTTATGAATTCGAATAACTATCCGAACATAAATTGATATTATAAAAATATCATTTTGCAGCTATACAAAAACAAGTTTTGAAAATATTATGCAATTAACGAAATATACTACGACTATAATAGCAAATCACAGACAGCAAATCAAATTAAATATTACAATTATTTGTTAAATATATTATTATATTCAATTCACAGCTTATCGCAGTCAGCTTGGTCTTCTAAAAATTATTCAAACGCATTGTTCATCAATTTGAACCATCATCATATTTCGAAAGTTTCATCGATTTATTTTTAGATATTTCATCGAATACATAATTATAATTTGATTAAGTACACATAGGTGTACTTGTAAGTGGCGATGAATTGCATTATAATATGCTTACAGAAGTAGGATATGGTATTTGTATGGCAGAGATCTTTCACTTTCAATGGGTATCGGGAATTAAATTGAAAGGTGGATTGTAATGGAAAAACTCGTCATCAGATCTAAAAAAAAGTATGGGGACAGTTCCGTGGTGTCAGCCCGTCTGCCAAATGAAATTGTTGCGCTGCTAGATGAAACAGCAAAGAAAAGCGGACGGACAAGAAATGAAATTGTTCTGCTTTGTTTGGAATATGCACTCCAACAAATTCAGATTGACTCGGAAGAAGGCGTAGGGAGATAATCAATTTCATTGATTCAAACAACCATTTCGAATGAAACATTGATATTCGAGATAAAACCTGTCATTGTTTTTCGCAGATCATTTGGCTGTTGATGAATCACCGGAGTCATATGCTTTACTTAGGAGGTAAAGCATATGACTCCATTCAATTTATTGATTTCGTGCAGTTCGTAAAATAATCCCAGCATGATTTACTCAATCGAATCCGTTTTATCGGTAACACTAAGCAATCAAATCTCAACCAAAAAGAACAATCTAGCATATGGACTATTATGGAATGAGCATTTCATATATTTTTTTGCATACTCCCTTATCACTTATTACAGTAGGTACTTTTTTGAATAGGAAGAAAATAAAATATTATACACGGAACATTGTAATAATCTGATATAATCAATTCGATAACGGTTACACGGAGAGGTTATTTGTAAATGGAACAAGCGCGTGATGTGCCAAACAAGGAACAGACAGAAGGGCACGTTTCTTCACAGGAAGAGATAACACACAGTTCGATTATCAATTTTGATAAGCTAAACGCTATACTCAGAGCAGAGCAGTTAAAAATTTTTTTCGGTTTTATGCTGGCCGGATTCTTCGGACTTTTTTTAGGCAAAGAGCTCTCATCTGTCTATCTGTCCGCATTCCAAATGGCGCTATATACTTTTTTTTGTTTGGTTGGTTTATTATTAATGTATCAAGGTATACATTACATACTGATTGTTAGAAAAGTAGCGTTTTATTTAAAAACGATAATGCCCGAAATCCCAACGAAATTGACAGATATTGCATTAATGACTCACAAGTCTGCCAAAGCTGTTGCAACAGATCTGACCTCTTTCTTCGAAAAATCCTATTTATATGGCAAATTTAATGAAAATCTTCAGATAATAACACTTACGGTCAAAAAGGAATCTGAGGATAAAACGGACTCAATATGAATCAATTATTTGTAAATGATAAAAAAGTAAAAAGAGCAAAGATATTAGCATATATCCTGCTGCCAATCAGTATTGGGGTCGTTATTCTTTTTTTCGCTGCACTTCTGGTAGGACTCCTAACAACGGCGAACGGTACATCCTCCGTTGTTTTGCCATTGATATTACTGCTCATGATTATCGGTGCAGGTCTGTTTATCTTAGCTTACGCCATTACAACGATAATTCTGGTTCAAGGAGTGGCGTTTTATCAAAAATATGCCAAACCGCATCAACCCGTCGAAATCAACTATTACGCACGACTAATGAATAAAAAAACCAAAATTGTGTCTGCCCAATTAAAAATCATAATACGACGCAATTATCTCAGCGGACATATCACCGAGGATGGGCGTTGCGTTATTCTGCATACATCAAATGAAAACCACCAACTATAATCGCCGACATTACGGCAATTTCTCCTAGTCAGTTCAATAACTCTAATCACTCTTTATTAGGAAAGGATGCTAACATGAAACAGTATTCAAACACAAATTTCAAGCGTTATATGACCAACCGCTTATTTTCAGTTCTTTTCCTGATTGTTGGCGGCAGCATGGTTTATTTTGCCACAACAATTTGGAGCAGTAATCTTGCATCAGGGATCACCTGCCTTTGTGCTGCGGTCATCTTTGTTATTTTTGCAATCGTCATAACATTCAACCTCTATCAGACAAAACTGGTTGCCAGGGCACTCAATGGGCACAGCAGTCTTTCTGTTGATGAATTTACTTCCGAAACCAATATTGATCCTTATCTCGCCCTTAAATTTCTTAATGCAGCATTTAACGGACAATATGTAATCGGTTATGTGGATACAGAATCCGAAATCATTATCCTGAAGAACTCTCCGATGTTTAATAACAAACGCTACCGTCAATATCTGACAACCGGACAATAAAAACTGTCTTAAACAAATAATTGCTTTGAAACAAATGATTTTTCGGGTATTGCAAGGAGATTCAAATGAGTTCTACCGGATGCAACAAAAAACAATGGAACAAAAGCTTGCTCATATTTATAATGACCGCAATCATTGCTACCCTGTTGATTGTTTTTGGCGTATACTCATTTTCAAGCAATGTTTTGTTTGCGCTCTTCCTAATGGCATTCTCCGGTTTTCCGATTGTAATTTCGCTCGGATATCTGTTTAATTTGTCCGACGCAAAAAAATCATTTGATATTCTTAATGGTTTATCTGAAATGGATTTTTCCAAATTCGCGATGAATTTGGAAAAAGAAAAATCCGATACTTTGATCTTATTAAAGCAAATGATTGAAATGAACTATTTAATTGCCTATCTGAATGAGACGGACAATGTTATTGTCTTAAAGGATTCCGAACGTTTCGATCCAACATTTTATCTGAATTACAAAGAAAAAATTCGTTTGGAAAGCAATGCGAAACAGGAACTGAAAAAGAAGAAACAACAGGACGCGTATTTTGAAAAAATGCTGAAAAAAGGCAAAGCAATACGCTGCAAAAATTGCGGAACCATCAATATCGGGCAGACAGATTGTTCGGTTTGTTTTCAACCGTTGGATCAAGCAGAAGCTTCTGCTTCAAAAAAAACTTGATACAATTATCAGAGTACACCCATCATCGCACTGCAAATCACGTATACCGTTTATAATGAAAAGAACATTGACCGAGTGATTTTGAACTGACCCCCAAAAGTTAGACAGTATGATATACTGAAAATAATTTTGGGGGTATATTTATGCCAAGAGGAAAAAAAATAAAAAGTATACGGGCAATTCAAACAGCAGGTAGTCGAGACGATGCGTGAAGAGAAACTTTCATATAAAGAAACGGAATACATATTTGGACTGCCCCATAGACGCGCAGCTTCATGGGAACTCATCTACATAGAGGAATCTTGTATTTTGAACGTTGTAGACGCCAAAGCAAAATAAGAGCTCCGAAGCTGAATAAGCAAATAGAAGTAGACCTTATTGCAGAGGTGCAACGCCTCAGAGCGGAGAACGATTACTTAAAAAATTGGATGCCTTAATTCAAGGGCGGCAACTCGAAGTGAAAAAGCACAAGTGGTCTGGGAGCTGAGGCGTAAACATAAAATTTTATTGCTCCTTGAAGTATCCGGTTTGTCTCGCTCAACGTATTACTACTATGTCAAGCGGCGAACTCAATCGGATCAATACACTGAAATCAAAGAACAGATCACTGCGATTTATGCACAAAATAAGGGATGCTATGGCTACCGTCGCATCACACAAGAGCTGCACAACCGCGGATATTCTATCAATCATAAAGCAGTACAAAGACTAATGAAAGAATTGGGCATTGTCTGTAAGGTTCGGATGAAGAAATATCGCTCCTATAAAGGTGAGGTTGGTAAAATTGCTCCCGAGCTGCTTCAAAGAGATTTTGGAGCCGAGGCTTCAAACCTGAAATGGGTCACAGATGTCACAGAGTTCAATCTGTTTGGGCAGAAATTGTATCTGTCGCCGATTCTTGATCTATACAGCAGAGACATTATCAGTCACACCATTTTGGATAGACCTGTTTTATCTGTGGTTACTTCTATGCTGAACAAGGCGTTCGCAACCATTGCTGATAACACCGAGCTGATCCTGCATTCCGAGTCAAGGCTGGCAATATCAACAGGATACCAAAAAAAACTTAAGCAGAAAGGATTTCGACAAGGCATGAGTCGAAAGGGCAACTGCCTGGATAATGCTGTGATGGAAAGCTTCTTTGGTTTGTTAAAAAGCGAACTGCTTTATCTTCAAAAATTCGATTCGCTTAATCAATTCAAAGATGAGCTCATCTAATATTTGGATTATTATAATAACCATCGCATCAAGTCAAAATTAAAAGGCTTGCCACCTGCTCTTCACAGGCAACAATCCCTTGCTATTGCTTAATTAAATATTTGTCTAACTTTTGGGGTGCAGTTCATTCTCGTTGTGCTTTCTTATAATACGCAAAATACATCGTGCCTGCAAGTACGGTAGAAACGACATCGGCAGCAGGTTGCGCCCACGCGACACCGTTTAAGCCAAACACGGCATTCGCGATGATAATAATAGGGAAAAATGCAAATCCCTGACGGGAAACGGACAATACGAGTGCCGGCACAGATTTTCCCATCGACTGGAATGATCCCATGAATATAAACATAAAACCAATGATCGGACCGACTGAAACCTGCGCTTTTAAAAAGTATTTTCCATATGCAACAACATCCGCATTATCGATAAACAGGCGGATCAATGGTTCTGCAAAAACAAAAAATATACCTGTAATCAACACCCCTATTACTACACCGATCAACCCACCGAATTTTACGGTTTCATTCATTCGTCTATAATTCCTTGATGCATAATTATATCCGACTAACGGCTGTATCCCCATTCCCACTCCCAATTGCAACATAATCAGAAGCAAAAACAAACGGTTTGAAATGCCCATTGCAGAAACAGCGATATCTCCATATGATGCAACGTAATTGTTGAGCACCACCATTGAGACGCTCATCAGAACGTTATTTACCGAAGCAGGTACGCCGATGAAAAAAACGTCTTTTACAATATCTTTTTGAAAAGTAAAATATTTCGGATGAATTGACAATAATGTCTCTTTTTTGCTCAGATAATAAATGTAATACGCAACGGAACAGATATTGCCGATTACTGTGGCGATAGCAGCTCCGGAGACCCCCATACCCAACGTAAGAATCATAATAGGATCCAAAACAATATTGACAATCGTTCCGATCATCATTCCGATCATCGCTTCTTTTGCAGCACCTTCCGATCTCACGATGTTACCGAAGGCTGCCTGAATCACAACAAAAACTGCCCCGTACGCAATATAGATCAAATATTGCTCCGCGAATGCCCATGTCTGTTCGCTGGCACCGATCATACCGATAATTTTCGGCATCAGTGCTAGGTATATGACAGTAGCCAATAAACCGACAACAACGCACCCATAGAAGCAAAATGCAGAAACATTTTTTATTTTCTCAGACTGCTGCATTCCCAGCAGTCTCGATATAAGAGAGGCGCCTCCGATGCCAAATATATTTCCGAACGCCATCAGCAGCATAAAAATAGGCGACGCAAGGGAGACTGCGGCAACCTGCATCGGATCTCCGGTCTGCCCGACAAAAAAAGTATCGACCATATTGTAAATAATTGTCACAATCATCCCAAGCATTGTTGGAATGACTAATTTTAAAACAGCCTGTGGAATCGGCATATCCCTAAATAATTCGTCTTTCATATCTCTCCCGTTTCTAATCAATCACGATCATTATCATCCTGCTTTTTACGGATAAATATCGCCATAAATATACCATATTGGCACATTTGCGGCAACAAACTCTGTGAGAAATAAGATGCAGAGCAAAAGAATGAGCAGTCAGTCTTTTCATCGGATTACATGAAACACATTCTTACTAAATTAAGACAGTTTGATTGTTTTCTTTTGCAGTGTATCATCCTTATAGCAAACGAATTTACGTCCACTCATTAGAATTAGTCCAGAAATCAATATATCGCACGAACCCCGTTATGTCAACAATATTTTAATCGGTTCAAACAATTCTTTCTATGTTGTGCGGATTAAATCACAACAGAACAGCCAATCAATTTTTTACGTCAGTGCCACGTTACCCCTGAGAAGAGGGCGAAGTCATCTGCAGTATTGGATTAAGATCAATATACATGTTATACATTCCTGCTAATGTTTGTTATAAATTATTCGAAATAATTCGACATTCTCATGAACATATCATGTAAGATTTTTTTCATTTTCTTGCTCAACAAACGATTGCCACGGCTATTTTCTGTCGTATTTACATTTGAAATAGCTTCTTTGATCTGATAGTCCTGAGCATCGATCAAGTATTCGGATATTGGTTTGCGTTCATACCGTCCGTCTGAATCCATCATCCTTGCTTTGACATTGTCCTTCAACATCACATACAAATGATGATTGATCTGTTCTTTGATGCTCGGATCAAAAATCGGGCACGCGACCTCCACTCGTCTGGTCGTATTACGGGTCATTAAATCAGCCGATGATATGTAGATATGCTGCAATTCACCTTTTCCAAAGCTGTAAATGCGCGAATGCTCCAAAAATCTGCCGACGATACTAACCACTCTGATATTCTCTGTGTATCCTTCGACCCCGGGCAGTATACAACAGATACCGCGTATAATCAAATCAATCGAGACACCTGCACAGGATGCTTGAGACAAAGCAAGAATAATATCCTTGTCGGTTAACGCATTTAATTTCATAACAATTCTGCCCTGTGCGCCTTTTCTTGTTTCACTGCCAATCAACTCCAATACCCTTGGTTTCAGAGAATAAGGAGCAACCAGAAGCCACTGATAACTGTAGTCCAGTTTCCCAATGGATAAATTGCGGAAAAACACCAATGCATCTTCCCCGATCTGCGTATCTGCTGTAATCAATGACAAATCACTGTACAGTTCCGCTGTTTTTTCGTTGTAATTTCCCGTTGCGATTTGCGTGATATATTTGATGGTATTTCGTTCTTTATAAGTAATCAGGCAGACTTTGGAATGTACTTTATACTCATCGATCCCGTAAGTCAGACGACACCCTGCTTCTTCCAGTCGTTCCGACCAGTCGATGTTGTTCTGTTCGTCAAATCTTGCCCTGAGCTCAATCATCACATCAACATCTTTTCCGTTTTCTGCAGCAGTACAGAGATATTCGACCAACCTGGCCTTTTGCGCCAAACGATAAATCGTTATCTTAATCGATACAACGGATGCGTCAACAGAAGCATGTTTAATCAGAGCTAAAAACAGATCCATGCTATCGTAGGGATAGATCAGCAGTTGATCATGTTTCTTTACCAAACGAAAAATATTGTCCGATTCATGAAGATATCCCGTTGATATCGGCTCGAATTTCGGATAATACAATATTTTACTGATTGCCGCTGACAGACGCGACTGCAATGAAAAAACATAACCCATCTTCATTGGAGATTTTGTGAAAAAAACCTGATTCTTTTTTATTTCGAATTTATCCAACATTACATTTTCCAACGGCGAGCAAACTTTATGTGCAAGTTCCAGTCGTACAATGGACAAATGCCTTCTTTTTGACAGCAATTTTTTCATAGCAGAACGAAAATCCTGCGTTTCGTCAAAAATGTCATCGTCAGCCGTGATATCGGCATTTCTTGTGATACAAAAATAGGTTTTATCGATGACATGGTACATATCGAATATTGTTTCTACGTTCTCCAGTATCAGATGTTCCATATGGACATATCTTGCCCCGTTTCCCGGAAGAAAAACAATATCCGGCAGTGCCTTGGGGATCGGTACAAAACCCAGCAATCTGGTTTTCTCTCCCTGCAAATAAGCCGCAACGTAAATCGCCTTATTTTGCAGATGGGGAAAAGGATGGTGCGCGTCAACAATCTGAGGTGATAACAGTTCGGAAACAGTGTCTTTGTAGTATTTCCTGAGAAATTTGGATTCCTGCGCATCGAGTTCGCTAAAATTGACGGATTGTATACCATACTGGCTCAATTCCTTGTTTACCTGTC
>CAYUFL010000045.1:0-2628 GCA_964444065.1 uncultured Lachnospiraceae bacterium | reverse complement strand
GTAGACACTGTCTTTCTGGGCATAAAGCGGCAACACCGCTTTGTATATTCGTACTAATTGTTCGCTCGGCGACAGTCCCGTTTTATTATCAATGCTTGTATTATCAACCTGAGACAGATCATACAAACTGCCCACACGTATCATAAAAAATTCATCCAAATTACTCGTGAAAATTGAAATGAATTTCAGACGTTCCATCAACGGAACCGATTCGTCCTGTGCTTCTTCCAAAACTCTTTGGTTAAATCTGAGCCAAGAGAGTTCTCTGTTTTGCATATACCGATATTGTGCTTTATCATTGACTTCATGTAAATCAGTCATTTTATTTCTCCTATAAATGTAGGATGTGCGAAATCAAGTAACCTTCTCTGACGCCGAATTCGCTGACTCTTATTTCTGAGCAATCGAAATAATTTGCAATCGTCTGTAACACAATCATGCCGGGCAGTATTGTATGCGATCGCTCCGGAACAATCTGCACCAACTTCAGAATTGATTCTCTTGTTTCTTTTTCGAAAAATTTGAGCATTTTTTTGACATTCTTAACCGGAAGCAAATGATTGTTGCGACCGGCATCAAAAAAATCGTTATTTAATTTACAAGCAGCTCTGACGGTACCGCCAACACCGCATATTACAGAAGGAATTGACTGATGCATGGGGATATCCATACCTCTGATAGACGCCAGAACCGTGTCTCGGATGATCTTGGTTTCATCTTTATCAGGAAAATTTCCTGCCACATTTCTTGTAAACATATTCAGTGACCCGAACGGGTAAGAAACCGCGGTTATAATTTTGTTGTTACAGAAATAAGCAATTTCGGTACTCCCTCCACCGATGTCGATAAGCAACCCATCTGCGAACATAGCATGAAAGGTAGCGCCGATGTAATCATAACGTGCTTCTTCTTCTCCGCTGAGGACTTGAATTCTCATCCCGCTTGCACTTTCGATTAACCTTTTTGCTTCTATCGTATTATCGATATTTCGCAGTGACGCTGTTGCAAATGCATGCGCATTTCTGATTCGAAGAGATTTCAGCAATTGCTTAAATTCATCAAGTACAGCTATTGTTTTCTCGATTCCTTTTGATGACAGACGATTTGTTTCATCCACATATCCGGCTAAACCGACAAATTCCTTTTTGTTAAACATCAACGTGATTTGATTATCATTTGTCACGTTATAAACAGACATCCGCATTGTATTTGATCCGATATCGATAACTGCGTGCATCATTAATTTTGCCCTCGCCTTTCTGATTATATAGACGGCAGTTGATTTCTGCATTGCTATATTGTAAAAAAAATGTGAATTATATGTAAAATAAAATCAAATCGCCGAAATCCCTTATCCGAAAAATTTATCTCATTGGTTCGTCGATGAAACGATCTTGTTTCCCTGATTATTTAAAAGAGCTCCTTGTTTCAATTTATATCTCTAAGGATTAAGCAATTCAACGATCAATTGCGATATAAAATTGAATCATATTATGTAATGTTGCATTCAAACATCACTCTCTGTATTTTTATTCTATCACAAATCGAAAATATTTCATCCATGATTGATTGATAGCAATATATCTGAGTATTCTCTTTCAGCGGTAAGCGCGTACTGCCTCGAAAAGACATAGGCACATATTTAACTGAAATATATTGAAAATCCATATATTTATTCTAATTTTTGATGATTTTTTTTGTTGTTTCTTAAATTTTCCGAGACCTGGAAATTTCGGCTTATTTAAAAGAAAAAATGAATGTCTAAAAATTATATTAATATGTAAACGTATCCATGTTTTATAAATTTCGTTTTTTTTCATATTGCTTTCTTCATACGTCTCATGTATAATTACCGAAAATTAGTATTTGCATTGTAGAGATGCTTCGCAATGCTCAGCGGAGGTATGAAATGGAGTTGCGTAATAGTTATATTTTTTTATCAAAAGAACATTCTGCACCGAATACCGATAACAAACTGTCTGATCTCATGCTGGAGTTTTTCCCTACACTGACGATGCAGGATGAATCGGATCCGTTTATTTATAGAGGGTTTTTTAATAATACGCACATCACGGTGGAAATTCGGGAAACCCCGACAGCCGAATATTGCGATGTAATCGCACTGCATCACTATCATGACGAATCCGTCAAATGCCTCGAAGAAATCAATCGTACCATTATGAATGAAAAAAATAATTTCCGTCAAACATACGTACCAATCATTTCATTTGATTCTGTTTCAGAATATTACTGTAATCGTCTTCACCCGAAATTGAACGAGCTTGACAGACGCTTGCGTCAATTGATGTTTCAAATATACATATCACATTTCGGAATTGATTATGTACTGAGTAATTCTTTCGATGAATTATTGAAAAAAATGCGGCTCAACGAATCATCTGACGCAAATGATGTCGATAAATCTTCTATTGAAACAATACGTTCGGCAACCAAGGCTCTTCGTAAATTTAACAATAAAGCATCGCATTGTAATTTTTTCTATGAAAAGAAATTCACACTCTGCAATAGCCTGGCCAACCGTATGATACGCACCGTTGATGAAGCGATTGACTGGATCGACGCTTTTGAAGGTCAGGAAAAAACGAATGATTATGCTTCGAGGCTGCG
>CAYUFL010000044.1:0-13030 GCA_964444065.1 uncultured Lachnospiraceae bacterium | reverse complement strand
TGCTGTCCGCGCGGATACTGCCGGAACCAAGCAGCATGATATCCAGTCCGAGATTCTCTCTGAGGATTTCGGCAAACAAATTGCCGAGTTCCGTTTCCCGATACCGCACCGGATGGGTCAGTTTTTTTGTAAATCGCGAAAGGAGTCTGCCGAATTTCAGATCCGTGACCTCTTTGTATTTTTCGATCACGCCGATCAATGATTCATCCGGCTGACAATGTGCTTCATCGATCGGTACGGTTTCCCATGTGTAGGAATCGATTCGGTTATTGTCGGTGTCGATTTTTAGATCAAAACGTCCGATCATATCCGTGCCGGTACCTGCCTGCACAATCGGAATACCGCTGACGACGCACGGCTCGCTCAGAACCGTGTGCGAATGCCCGCCGATAATCAGATCAATTCCCCAGCGCGGATCAAGCAGCGCCGCGAGGGCTTTATCCTGCTCGAATCCGATATGAGTAAGCAGCACGGTCAGATCAATATCAAGCGTACGGTAATTGTTGCAGATATTGCCGATCTCCGCTGCGGCATCCTCCACGCCGACAAACGTACCAAGCAGTTCATCCTGCTTGGCATAGTCCATAATTTCCTGTGTCAGCACACCGATGAACAGCACTTTCATTCCGTTTACATTGATTGTCTTGTACGGCTGAAACAGTCTGTTTCGATTGGATTTAATATACAGATTCGCATTGACAATCGGAAACTTTGCGCATTTTTCGAGAAATACCAGATGCGCCATCCCGTAATCCAGCTCGTGATTGCCAATGCACACCACATCCGGTCCGATCAGATTCATGATTTCGATGGTCGATATCCCTTTGAATTCGCTGTCGATCACAGAACCGCGCAGCATGTCTCCCGCAATCGCATACAACACATTGTCCGATGATTCTCTAACGCTGCTGATATACCCGGAAAGCATAGAGACGCCCCCAAGCAGTTTCTGATCAATTTTTTCTGCCAGAAAATCTCCATGCAGATCATTGGAATGCAGCAAAGTGAGTTCTTTGATATTTGTCATATTCTCTTCCTTTCCTCTTGGATCGTTTCGATAAAACACCAATCAAGCATAATAATCTTTATATGCATATTATTAAGAATAATATGTGCATTTAAACTCGATATTATTCGGAGTGTACCACTACCCGCAGTACTGCAATCCGAAACGGTTGCGTTTTTTGGATGCCGCGCTACTGAAAATAATTCGCGAGTGTCCCGATGCCCTCAATGGTTACGGCAACTTCGTCTCCCGTTTTGAGCCAAACGCGTTTGTCTTCGGGATATCCCATAATCACACCGCTCGGTGTCCCTGTAAAAATCAGATCGCCTGCTTTGAGGCGCATGCAGCGTGAAGCGTAACTGACGATGGTTGCACAGTCAAAAATCATCAGGTTCGTGTTGGACGACTGACGCACTTCACCGTTGACACGCAATTCAATCGCAAGCCCGTTCGGCTGCAATTCGTCCGCAGTCACAATATGCGGTCCGACAGGGGCAAATCCGTCGCAGCTTTTCCCGATCAGCCACTGACTGCCGATAAATTGCAGATCGCGCGCAGAAACATCATTGCCGCAGGTGTACCCGAAGATCACATCCCCCGCCTCCTGCGGTGTCAGGTCATAGGCTTCTTTTCCGATCACGATCACCAGCTCCGCCTCATAGTCGATCTGCGTTGCGTGCGCAGGTATCGGAATACCGGACTGATGCACATTCAGCGCGTTGTTGAATTTGCCGAACAGGAGCGGCTCCTTTGGTACGGCTTCGTTTGCCTCCGCGGTATGTGCATGATAGTTCAGTCCCACGCACAGTATCTTTTCGGGTGAAGCGATGCAGGATGCATATCTGATATCGCGTTCTTTCAGATATTCGAGCTTTTGCTGTTCCAATACACGGAGCTTTTCAATGGCTCCGCTTCCGCCCGCGATAATTTTCTCCATCGTGTGCGGCATATTCATGCTGTATTTTGCAGCGTTGTGCAGAATGTCGGCAGCACCGTTTTCCGTGCGGATCGCTGTACGGATATGTCCGTTCTCAATATAGTTCAGTAATTTCATCTTGACACCTTTCGAATGCAGCAAATTTTGATCAAAATATAATTCAGTATACACTACCCGCAAAAATGCTGTCAACAGGAATGCAACGGCACATGATTGATTTTGTATTGAACTTCATTTATAATAAATGTATGAATGGTTCAAAGGAGGACGAATGAACAGAGACAGAGGAATTGCATACTGCGGACTTGCCTGCTGCGTCTGCTCACAAAACGAAACATGCCCGGGATGCAGAAATAACGGATGCACGGACAAAGAGTGGTGCAAAAACTTCATCTGCTGCGAATCGAAAGAACTGCACGGCTGCTGGGAATGCGACCAGTTTCCGTGCGAAAACAGTATGCTGGACAAACCCAAGGCGCTCGCGTTCGCGACATTCGTCGCGCGCTTCGGAGAAAAAACCATGATGGACTGTCTGGCAGCAAACGAGCGCGCAGGCATCGTCTATCATCAGCCGGGCACCATAAGCGGAGATTACGATATCCCCGATACGCAGGAGGGCATCATCCGCTTGCTGCTGTACGGGAAATAAGCTGCAGCAATAAATCAAAGTGACTTCCCATGCACCGTCATTTGGAACATGAATGTATGTACGCGAAAAGTGATTTCATTTTCGCATGAGCTCAAAACGAAAGAAGACGGTTTCCCGTCTTCTTTTTGATACCCCATAATTCTCTTCCCCATTCCAAACCGGAAGGAACTTCCGATCAAGAATGCTATTCCGAATACACGGACATGGTAATGGTGAGTTCTCCGCTCTCTTCGTCATAGGACGCAGAGATTGCGTTCTGTTTGCTATCGGATGCAGTATACATATAATACGAATCGGACGACATCGTATACTGATCGACCGTGAATCCTGCATTCTGCACTTTCACGACATACGCATCATAATCCTTCTTTTTCACTTCGGCAAGCGTAATCCAAGAATAAGTATCGGAGTCCATTACGTACGTAATTTCGCCTGCAGTAAACTTCGGAATCAATTTTGCAGCATCGCTGGTCGGCCAATCTGTCCCACCGAAGGATGCGGTATTCCCTTTGTCATCCTTAACCGTAACCGAACCGTCTTTCGAATTCACGTCAACGTTTCCGCCCGTACTGCCGCTGATCGCTTTTTCGACGGCTTTTTCCGCTGCTTTCTCACCCAGTCCGCATGACGTAACCGACATGACAAGACCAAGTGCAAGCAAAAGCACTACAATTTTTTTGAGCATACCCGCTTACTCCTTACATTGTTTAAATTTTAAATTATTTGATGATTTTGATTTTTCCGATGATCGGAAGTTCTTTTGCTTTTCCCGTAAATCCGTTGATCAGTCCGATGATGCCGAGCGCTGCGATACCGAGCCACAGAACAGTCGTGACGATACCCCAAACAGCCCACAAACCATAGCTGAAAATGGAGAAGATCAGCATAGAAATGATCCAGATCACGATTTCCAATGCAACCGAGAGCAATACCAGAAGCAGCCCCTGATTCGAATGGAATCTCGCGTATTTTGATTGCGGAGCCGCAATCAAAGGAAGGAAAAACAGGATATAGGCGAGTCCGCCCATCACTTTGTTGGCTTCGATGTCCTGAGGATCGAATTCATTCGTGTTGTCAGGCATGTTAAATGGTTGTTGTTGCTGTGTCATAACAGTAACCTCCTTATAAAATCAATAAATGCTTTATCTGAAAGCGGATATTCCGCCCAAAGATCATTCGGGGCTTTGCTGCGGCGCCTGCGGTTCGGCGGATTCTGCGCAACGGATGCAACAATTCGCATCCTCGTTGAATGCAGTATCGCATACCCATCCTCCGCAGACGGGGCATCGGTTAAAATGCAGCATCGCCTCGAGATTGGCCCGTTCGTACGCAGCCTCATGTTCTTTTTTCCAACCCGGGGCACGTACACCGAGCAATCGGCAGAGCGGATCATTGCTTCGGCTGAACGATACTGCCTTGCTTTTCCAAGGAGCACCGCTGGCATCACAGAAAAACGCAAAGACAAACATGTCCGCAGTTGATTCATCTTCAAACGATTTCGTAAATGCGCCCAGCATCATTTTCCACTCCTTCACAAGCCCATCATATCCGTTATGCGCGATATTGTCAATCACCCTCGGGGTGATTTTGAGACAAGGGGGCAATGCTGCGTATTTGTTCTTCCGATACATCATAAAATATGTATTATAATATAAATATTCAATATTTATATTAGCGTTCTTTTTGATTCGGGGCTGTCTGCCGATATCATAAAAATCCCTGCGCGTTGCGCGCTACAAAGACAGATGGACTTCCTCCAGTTTGGCACGCATATCCGAAAGCGTGCTCTCGATATTGTCAAGTCTGACGACCAACGCACCGATGGTATCCGAACCGCCGCCGCACAACACATTCAAGGTGGCAATCACACTGTCCAGCTTATCGCAGAATTCTGCGTAAGATTCGGCACTTTTGTCCTGACCCGCACGCAGTGTGGCTGCGCTTTCGCGAAGCACGCCCAACATCTCTTTCAGAATCTCAGTCTGCTCTTGCATATGCGTACTCCTATTTGGTTTCAGTTTCGTACAAGCCGTTCTTTGTTCGTTACGCATTGCACGATATTTGCCTTTAGTATAGCACTTTAGGGGAAAAATGTACAAGCAAATTGTTTGCGCGGATTATTTGCAGCCGCATACTGTACAGCGCACCTATTTTTGTATAAAATAAAAGCAATCATAATTCACCGAATACGGAACTTTTTACAGCAGAATACCGTCTAAAGAAGAAAGGAGGCTATCATGGAAGGCTTCGAAGACCGGCTCCTCACGAACTGCCGCAAGGGAGACAATGATGCATTTCGGCAGCTGGTTGAGCATCTCGGCGGGCGTATCTATCATCTGGTATTGCCGATGATCAACAGCAGAGAAGATGCAAAAGATATTGTGCAGGATGCATTTTTGCGTGCATATGAGCATATGGATTCGTTTCGAGGCGCCAGCAGCCTCGAAACCTGGATTTGCAGCATCGCACTGAACGCGGCGCGTGACTGGCTGAAAAAGAACAAGCCGATCACAGTCCCGTTTGACGAGTGCACTGCCCTTGCGCATCAAGAACATGCGATTGATGATATCGCGCGTGCGGAAACGGAAGTCATCATCAAAAACGCGCTTGCACAGCTGAATGCAGAATTCCGCGAAATGCTGATTCTGCGTGATATGATGGGATTCTCCTATGAGGAAATTGCGGAAATGCAGCACGTCGAACTCGGCACGGTCAAATCCAGACTGAGCCGCGCGCGCGGCGCAATGCGTGAGCTGCTTATTCGGGAAGAAGGTATCCTATGAACAGAAAGAATAACGGTATGTGCGACGAACGCTACAGAGAATGGATCAGCCGTCATCTGGACGGTGATCTGAATGAAGAAGAAACTGCGGAACTGCAGGCGCACTTCAAAGAATGCGACGACTGTTTCCGATATTATGTCCGGTTAAGCAAAATAAAGCATGCATTGCAGGATCTTCCGAAGGAAGATTGGACAGATGCGTGGACGGAGGAAACTGTGAAAATGTTCAAAAAAGAGAAATGGAAAAAGTTTGATGCAAAACGCGTCATCTGGCTTTCCGCTGCCGTATTGGTATTTGCCGTATTCGCGGTCAGTTTTGTGCAGCAGCTTTTTCTGACCGACAACCTTTCATCTTCGGATTACGGCACCGTCGGCAGCAGCACGCCGCAAAGCGAGGGATTGCGCTCGAGCGATCCGGACAAAGGCGCCGATTCCGTATCAACCGGTTCGGGCAATGCCTCGGGCGCCGGGCCGACAAGCGAAACCTCGACGCCGTTAACAGGACTCGATCCCGACAAGATTATTTATTCGGGCAGCGTCAGTCTGTATACGGGCGATCTGAAAAAAACCATCGACGAGATCACGGTGTATGTGCAGAGCATCGGCGGATTTACCGAAAACTCGTACTATTCGCTGAACAACGATACGTATTACGATTACACAAGCTACGGATCGGTGACGGTGCGAATCCCTGTCGATCAGTATGAGACGGCGATGCAGACACTTGAAAGCTACGGCGAAGTAAGCGCTTCCTACACCTACAGCGAAAACGTCACACAGTCCTATCGGGACGTGCAGAGCGAACTGGCAAATTACAGACTGCAGGAAACCCGCCTGAACGAACTGATGAATCAGGCAAGCTCGGTCTCCGACATGCTCGCAGTCGAAACAGAGTTGAACCGCGTGCGCACGGAAATCGACAGCCGCGAATCGATCCTGCAGAATTACGATAATCTGATTGCGTATTCGACGATTACGATTTCACTGTATGAACAGGACATTTCCTCGGCGGACATCAATTCTCCGTTCGCAAACCTGTGGAAAGACATCAAGGGAGCGTTTGTCAAATCGGTGAATATTTTCCTGACGGCAATCGAAAAACTGATTCTGGTCGTCTTCTACATTCTGCCGTTTGCGATTCTTGCGGCAATCGTTCTCGGCATTGTCTACCTGGTGCGAAAGAAAAAAGGGCTGATTGTTCCGAAGACAAAGAATACGGATAAGACCGAAGCGACAGAAGCATCTGCGGATAACGCGGAAGATAAGAAAGAAGAATAACGAACAATTGCGTATTGATTAAGATGGGAATACAAAAGAGCGGCAGTTGGTATCTGCCGCTCTTTTGGTTCTTGCAGATTGCAGCAACATGCGAAAAGTGAATGCAGAAAACATCGTCTTGTTTAATTGTATATTGCATATATTGATTAATACATATATTGTATAAATCACGTGATTCCGTCCCGGTAAAATGAACAAGAGACACGGTATGCCGCATCTCTTGTTTTCATTATTGATTTTTCTTTTTCTCCAGTTTCCGAAATGCAACAATGACCAGCACAATACAGACAATCAGTCCGACAATCGCGGGAATCAGAATCGACTGTCCGCTCTCACCCCCGAATGCGGCACTCCAGATAATTTTCGCCACGGCGATAAATGCCATCACAGCGATGCCGAACCACAGGCTCCGTTTCCAGAAGGCATATGCCAAGAGCGAAAGCGAGATCGGAACGATCAGCGTGATGAGAATTTTGATTGCATCCCAACTTCCCGTCAGATACTCCATCTCCATCGCCAAAAACTGATTGACCATCTCGTCCGATTGCACAGGCACGGAAAACCAGAACATGCTCGTAGTCAGCAGGAAGATCGTCGCTGCGATGCCGCTCAGGCTGCGTTTGTAGGCAAACAAACAGAACGGGATCAAAAACAACGGACGGATATACCAGCTCCACCGGTTGTGGTGACGCGCAAAAGCCCATTCGAAAAAGGACGGAAAAACAATCATCGCTCCGATGACCCCGATGCTCAGGATCACAAAAATCAGTGCGGCTGCGCGGTCTGCGCCTTTTGTCAGTTTCATCAAAAGTACCTCCCTATTGTTCTGCGGCTCCGATGCCGTGCTGCAGCAAATCGACAAAACAGTCAAGATCGTGCAGCATTCGATTTAAATCTTTTCCGTTGTCCGCTGTATAGATATCATCAAAATGCGAAAACAACCAACCGAGCGTACGCACAAGAAAATCTGTCGGAACATCCCCACGAAAATCACCGTCTGCGGCAGCTTCCGTAATCATTGCGGCAAGCAATTCTTCCGTATCACCTCCGAGGAATTCGATTGCACGGGCGTAAATCGGATTGCCTTTTTCGGCTCGCAGCATCACGGACAAACGGTGATACAGCGAAAACTGCGCCGCGAAACGCGCGCCCAGGATCGCCTGCTCGCGAAAGCGATCAAAAATGGAAAGACGCCGATTTGTTGTCTTACCCTGCATATGCTCCTGAATGAACGCCCATTTTGCGTCGTATGCGTTTTTGATCAGGTGCAGATACAAATCTTCTTTGTCTTTGAACTGATAATAAAACGAACCCTTGCTCACTTCGGCGCTTTTGAGGATCGTATTCAGCGAAGCGTCGTCATAGGGCAGTTGCGCAAACTCGTGCAGCGCGGCGTCCAATAACAGCGCACGCCGTTCAAATATCGTTTCGTTTTTCATTATAAACTCCATTAGACCGCATGGTCTATTAACAGAATATCATAATTGAAATCCAACGTCAAGCCCTCAAATCAAAAAACACGCATAATATGATAGCGCACAAAAATTTAGTCTGCTCACTGCTTTACAATGCACCGATTCTGATCTATACTGAAGGCAGAAAACTACATTGAAAGGGGCGATTGAAATGTACGCAATGGGAGAACAGCCCGGACAAGGCGAATATGTCTGCACAAAATGCGGAAAAAAGATCGTGCTCGAAGCGGACGATCAGGAACTGTCGAAATGTCCGCGATGCGGAAACAGGACATTCAATAAAAAATGACAGCAGAGCGCCTCTCAAAGGCGCTTTTTGATTGTATCCGCGCAATTCCGGCAAGCAGCAAAGTAACGCGAAAACCTTTCTGTGAAAGCTTTTTCGATACCGCATCGCTTGACAGCGCATTTCCGATAAGCTATGATTAGATAAAATCAAAAAGAGTACGGAGTGTTATATGAAAGGCATCATCTTAGCTGCAGGAAAAGGAACCAGACTTTACCCGACGGCGCAGGTCGTCAACAAACAACTGATCCCGATTTATGACAAGCCTCTGATCTATTATCCGCTCACCACTCTGATCATGGCGGGTATCAAAGAGGTGCTGATTATCAGCAGCAATCGTGATATTGCATCGTTTCAATCGCTGCTCGGAAACGGCTCCAAACTCGGAATCGCAATATCATATGAAGTGCAGCACGTCCAGTGCGGCATTGCGGATGCCTTCCGTATCGGAGAATCCTTTATCGGCAATGACCCTGTCTGCCTGATTCTGGGAGACAATATTTTCTGGAACAACGAAATAGAAACCGTGCTTGCCGCGTGCTCCACCATGAATCAGGGAGGGCTTGTATTCGGGCTTCACTCCGACTGCCCGCAGCAGTTCGGCGTTGTTGAGTTCGATGCAAACGGAAAAGTCATCTCAATCGAAGAAAAGCCGACATCCCCGAAATCAAACTACATTATTCCAGGACTGTACTTTTTCGATGCGGACGTGACTAAAATCGCAAAAGAAATTGAGCCCTCCGCTCGCGGAGAATACGAAATCACATCGGTGATCGAAGCTTATATGCTCCGCGACGAGCTTCGTGTGATGCCGCTTGCCTCGGATACGGTGTGGTTTGACGCAGGTACACCGGATCGCATCCTCGAATCGTCCATCGCTGTGCGTTCCCTGCAAACGCAACACAATATCTGCATCGGATGCGTGGAAGAAGCCGCATGTAAAATGGGATATATCACAAAACAGGAAGCGCATGCCGCCGGAGAAAATATGAAGAACAGCGAATACGGAAAGTATCTGCTGCAATTATAGTCTGCGCTTACCCGAAAGGAGATTTGGCATGAACAATAAAATCGTTGTAACAATCGGAAGAGAATTCGGCAGCGGAGGACGTCTGATCGGAAAACTGCTTGCCGAAGATCTGGGTATTAACTTCTATGATAAGGAACTGCTTGCGGAAACAGCCAAACAAAGCGGATATGCCGAGAAATTCCTTGAAGAATACGACGAGAAAGCAAAGAATCTGTTTTTCAGCTATTTTCTGCCGGGCGAATATGCCACTGATCTTCCGCTGAACAACAAGGTCTTTCTGGCACAGTTTGATACGATGAAAAACCTGGTGAAAGACAATTCCGCGGTATTCATCGGACGCTGCGCCGATTATGTCCTCAAGGATATGCCGGAATGCATCAGTGTGTTCGTGCACGCGAATCAGGAAGTGCGCATTCGTCAAATATCCGAGCAGCTGCATCTCTCCAAAAAAGAAGCAAAGCGCATGTTGGAAGAGACGGACAAACACAGAAGAGACTACTATGAATATTACACGGGAAACCGATGGGACGATCTGGATAATTACGATCTTTGCATCGATTCGGATAAAATGACAATTGACGGCGCAGTTGCGCTGATTCGATCCTGCATCGAAATCAAACAGAAAATAAACCAAAAATAAACCACTGATAAAAAAGGCGGAAATCCGTCTTTTTTTTCGCTCGTCAGCAAAAAGATCGGATCGGGCAAATGATATATGATTGTAAATAAGATTCAAATTCCGCTGGACAAAATCAAAATCATACGTTACAATACAGTTACATAGCAACAAATACGCTTTTGTTTCTTTTTGAAAAATTCAGACGGAGCATGTATGGGAAAAAAAATCTTTCGTGTGATCAGAACGATCCTGCTCATTTTTATTATCGTTGCTGCTTTGATGTCGGCTTTTTTATTGATCGGAAAAAACAAGGCACTCGATCAACAGATCAGCCCGGTCGATTTGGCAAAAATTCCGGACGGAGTCTATGTCGGCGCATTCAATGACTTTCGCTGGTCAAACAAGGTAGAGGTAACGGTTGACAATCATGAAATTGTCGCAATTGCAATTCAGAGCAAGCAGATCATCGATTCGGCGCAGGTAATGGATCAACTGATTCCTGCTGTCATAGCAGCACAGAGCCCTGATGTGGATGCCGTGAGCGGTGCAACAGCCGACAGCAATGCCTATCTGAAGGCGATCGAGAACGCACTGACACTGGACTGAAGAATGAACAAAAAAGAACGCAAAATTGCGTTCTTTTTTGATGTTATTCGATCGTAATTTCCGTCTTCATCCGGGCACCGTAGAACAGCGTGTTGTGTGCGGGACAATGGCTCTCGACAAACGCAACGAATGCTTCGATTTCTTCTTTTGTGTTGTTCGCTTTTATATGGAAATTTGAAGTAACAGAAAGCAATTGGCGTTTTCCGTCGGCGTTGCGCCCGAGTTCTCCGTCCACATCGATGCGGATTTCGCTCAGATCGATTTTTCGCAACTTCGCAGCCGCACGCGCGGTGATGCATTTGCAGGCGCCCATCGATGCCATCAAAGATTCCAGCGGAGTCATCCCTGAATCTGTTCCGCCGTCTTCGATCGCTTCGTCCAATAAATACGAGAACCCCCTTGATTCGCACCGAACCGCATACCCTGAAACGGATTGTGCGGATGCATGCAGTACATGCTCTGCCATAATGATATCTCCTTTCGGTTTTGTTTCAGCCAAACCAGTAAAAAAAGAGCATGCGGATGCATGCTCTTCGGATTATTCGCAGAACACTTCCGTTTCGAATGCGGGGGCATTCGAGAGGGTGTCATGCACCGGGCAATGCGCTTCAATAAAAGCAACAAATTGCTCGATTTCTTCTTTGGTATTATCTGCTTTGATGTGAAATTTCGTTGTGATTTTGGAAAAGCCGATCTTGGCATCTTGATTCTTGCCCATGAATCCGTCGGGATCCAGCACACCTTCCAGATCGATATGCACATCCTGCAGCTTGATTTTGTTTACCTGGGCAAATGCTCTGGCAACGATGCATTTGCATGCGCCAAGTGCGGATAAGAGCGCTTCCACAGGGTTCATGCCCGTGTCTGTGCCGCCGAGCGAAGCAGGTTCGTCCAGTTGGAAGGAAAATCCCCTCGATTCGCATTTCACAACAAGCCCTTCGACCGATGTTGCTTTCGCTTCAAAAATTGTGTCAGCCATATTTGTGCTCCTTTCAAGTTCTATTATGATTATAGCACAAATACGGCATGATTTGAATCGATTCGAATTATTTCATTTTTCTGGAAAGATTGATGACCGAAAGACCGTAGAACAAAACAGTCGTTGCGATCAGAATCAGAATGCTTTCCTGCGTCGTGACAACATGGTCTCCGAATTTGAGAATCACGCCCATCGTTTCTTTGAAGGAATCGGTGTACTGCGCAGGGATCCCTGCAAAATTGACGTCTAAGGCTTTCTGCATCATATTCTGCCGCAGCATCGCAGCTGCGTAAGAAGGCGGAAAACATTTGATCACGAACTGCACGCCGTCCGGCAGACTGCCGATCGGGACATAAATACCGGTCAGAAACCCGATGAGTGTGCCGAGTACGGTGCTTGCGGTTGCAAATGCATTGTTGCTGGAAAAGAAGGATACCATAAAGAACACCATAGAGCTGCCCGAAACAACCGAAAGCACAATCAATCCCAACACGCGCAGCATCGTATCCAATTCTAGCAGTTCGCCGCCTTTGGCAACGATGAATATTTCTGCCAGCACAAGCGTCACAAGTGTCATAATGATGCCGACTGCCACAGAAGCAATAATGTAGCCGCCCGCAAGTTTTGTTCGTTTCAGCGGAGAAGTGTAAAAATCTTTCAGAATTTTATTCGAGCGGTCTTCCACCATAATGCCGAATGCGCCCATGGTTGTCGTGATTGCGGTAACCGCCAGCATACCGCCCATAATCCAACTGTTCATCAGAAACGCAGGATTTGGGAACTCGTCCATATCGGAGGAAAAAACATCCCCCAAAAACAGTACATACAATCCGATAATAATAAATACGGCAAGCAGGGAGAAGAATACGGAAGATTTATCCCTGAAAAAAAGCTTCATGTTTCGTTTTGCGATTGTAATCATCCTTCTCTGATCTCCTTGCCTGTAATATTGATAAACACGTCGTCCATCGTCCCGTTGACGAGTTCGATGTTTGCCAGGTTATCTTTGCACGCATCAATAATCGGCAGCGCGTCGGTGGTATGTTTGAGCGTAACCTCGTAAACTTCCGCGTGTTTTTTATGAGCAATCCCCTTTGCAGCAAATAACGTTTCCAAAGCGGCTTCGTCTTTCGGAACGATACGCAGGGAGTCGCTGCTGTGAGCATCCTTAAGTTCGGTCGGCGAACCTTTTGCCAGAATTTTTCCGTGATCGATGATCACCACATAGTCGGCAGCGGCGGCCTCTTCCGCGCCTACCGGACGCAGGGGGCGGAATACTTCGTCCTTTCGATGGGCTCGATGGCCGTGGAGGCCGAGCTGGCGGTGGATCTGTTGCGCGACGAGGGCATCCCCGCCGCGGGCCTGCGCTTAAAGCTCTTCCGG
>CAYUFL010000043.1:9783-13372 GCA_964444065.1 uncultured Lachnospiraceae bacterium | reverse complement strand
GTCAGCTATGCTGATTTTGAGCAGTAATATATTACTTATATTGCCCATGAACATGAAAAAAGAACCGGAAAATTCATTCCGGTTCTTTTTCTTTATCTGACTGTAGTATTATCTGAATGCAACTTTTTCGTGTGTTTTTACATTGTACTTTTCTTCCAGTGCGTTGATCAGCTGCTGTTCCGCAAGCATGCGGTAGTCACCGTCTTTTGTCTTGGTTTTATAAATTTTATTGAGCGCATCGGTGCTTAATTCATCCGAAACGGACGCGATGTAGTCGGACGTTACCTGATCTTTGATGTCATCAAAGGCGGGCACTGCCACATCATTCTTTTCGTAAACGTAAATCAAATGATAGCCGTATTCCGTTTTGACCATGCCGACGATATCGCCTTGCTTTGCATCGAAGATCGCATCTTTGAATTCCTGCACGAAATTTGACGATTTCGTGATATCCGTATATTGAGCCGCCTCCGTAACCGATTCACTGTCTTTGAGTTGGTCATACAGTGCCATGAATCCCTCGTCTGTGCCGCCTGCTTGTTCTACCAACTGTTTTGCGACTGTTTTGTCCGTCACGAGAATATGGTAGACACTGGCGCTGGAGGGGTCATAATTGTCGATATTTTCTTTATAGTATTTCTTGAGTGTTCTTTCCGACGGGTCGATTGCGGCTGCGGTATCTTCCGTTACCTTGTCTTGGATGTAGTAGGCTTTGCCCATAAATGCGCGTGCCGCTGTGATTTGATCATCTGTCAGATAATAGGTGCTGAACAATGAATCCATGGTGGTATCTCCGAAATAACCGAAAATCTCATCAATAGAGCTCATATAGGTGTTGATGTCTTCATCGGTGACCACATAACCCTGCTGCTCTCCATAAGACACAAGTGCCTGTGCATTGGATACGTAGGTGATTGCCGTATCAAACAATTCGAGCAGATCGTCCGAGCTTTCGGGATAAGTGCCGTCGTTGACATACGTGTTCAGCTCGTCGGCGATGACAAAATAGTACAGAAGGTACATCGGTACATCCACACCGTCCACAGTAACGCATGCTTTGTCTGTAACTATGCTGTAGTCGTTGCCTTCGTTGTTCTGATATGCCGTCACGTATGCAAGCGTGGTCAATTCTGTTGTTGCAAGCGCCGCAAAGGTATCGGGGGTCAGCCCGTACTCTGTCAGAAAAGCTGCATAATCCGATTCATTCGGATAAATCTCTCTCAGTCCGCTGATCATAGTCTGTACGGACTCATCCACGGAACCCTCCTCAGGAACAAGTCCGAGTGATTCCGCTTCACAGCGGTAAGTGAGATTTGCAATATAATCATTGAACAGATTTTCGTTAAAGGTTGCAAGTTCGGTTGCATCCGTGGGAATATCGTAATCATTGATTTTGTAGGCAATATAGTTGAAATTCATATAGTTTTTAAATTCGGATTTGGTAACATCTGTGCCGTTGACAGTTGCAACCACGCTGGCATTGTCTTTTTCTGTATTGACCGTAAACGCACTGCAGGCAAATGTGCTGAAAATGAACAGCACTGCCAGAATAATACAAAGCGCAATGGTAATGGCTTTTCTCATGCGAGTCCTCCGTAGTATCGTTTCAATTCATATTGTTTTATTATAACGCACGCGGATTTAGAATGAAACAAGATTTTCGATTAAATCCTTTGTGTAGACAAGGATCGGTTTTTCCGGCGGGATTTTGACCGTGAAGGTCGGCACGGATGCGTTGGTTTTTGCTTTGATACGGTACTTGTTTGCAGTCTGCGCAATCCGCGCCGCATCAATCTCCGCCTCCGGATAGTACTCAAGCGTCAGTACATCTGCAGTTTGTTTGATTTTCTTCATGCCGCCGCGCTGAGCGAGCGCTTTGATGGCTGCAATCTCGAGCAGATTGAGCACACTGTCCGGCAAATCCGCGTAGACATCGATGATTTCTTCCGTAATACGGTCTTTGTCGTCTTCGTTTTCAATGGAAGCGATGGTTTTGTACAGTTCAATGCGCTGCTGTTCGGCGGGAATATACTCGGACGGGATATAAGCGCTGACGGCAAGATCGATTTCTGTTTCCCGTTTGATTTGTGCGTGCTGACCCGATTCCTCGGCAATCGCGTTGGAAAGCAGGCGCACATACATTTCGTAACCGACATTGTGAAAATGTCCGCTTTGGTTCGCGCCGAGCAGATTGCCCGCTCCGCGCACCTGCAGATCGCGCATGGCGATCTTGAAACCCGAACCGAATTTGGTAAACTCCTTGATACTTTGCAGTCGTTTCGAAGCCAGTTCGGTGAGTGTTTTATCTTTGCGGTACGTCATGTAGGCGTAGGCGGCAGTATCCGCACGCCCGACACGTCCGCGCAGCTGATACAGCTGGGAAAGACCGAGGTGATCGGCATTTTCAATGATGAGCGTATTTGCATTCACGATATCCACGCCGTTTTCTATAATCGTGGTACTGACCAATACGTCGGACTCTTTTTCCAGAAAGCCCATAATGACCTGCTCCATATCGGATTCTTTCATCTGACCGTGTGCATAAGCGACACGCGCATCCGGCACCAATGCCTGCACGTGCTCGGCGACACGTTCGATATCCTGCACACGATTATAGACATAAAAGATCTGCCCGTCGCGCGCGATTTCGTTTTTGATTGCTTCACGGATGACGATGTCCTCATATTCCATTACATATGTCTGTACTTCCACGCGGTTGACGGGCGGTACTTCGATTGTGCTCATATCGCGAATGCCCGAAAGTGACATATGCAGGGTACGGGGAATCGGCGTTGCCGAAAGGGTAAGCGTATCGACATTTGTGCGCATCAGTTTCAATCTGTCTTTGTGCGCCACGCCGAATCGCTGTTCTTCATCGACGATCAGCAGTCCGAGATCTTTAAATTTCACATCTTTGGAGAGCAGACGGTGCGTCCCGATGACAATATCGGTGCGTCCCGTGCGCAGATTGTCGGATGTTTTGCTCATTTGCTGTGCGCTTCTCAAACGGCTCATCATTTCTATTTTAATCGGATACCCTTTGAATCGCTGCACAAAATTATTGTAATGCTGCAGCGCGAGGATTGTCGTCGGCACGAGAACGGCGACTTGTTTGGAATCCATCACGGCTTTGAATGCTGCGCGCTGAGCGACTTCTGTCTTGCCGAATCCCACGTCGCCGCACAGCAGGCGATCCATCGGAACGGGGCGCTCCATATCTGCCTTGATTTCTTCGGTGCATCGCAGCTGATCTTCGGTCGGTTCATAGTCGAATTTTTCTTCGAATTCTTTCTGCCATGCCGTGTCCGGACTGAAGGCATATCCCTCTTCCATCTGTCGGAGTGCGTACATTTTTATATATTCGGCGGCAAGTTCCTTTACCGCGCCGGAGACTTTGGTTTTCGTGGTCGTCCAGTCGGATGATCCGAGCCTGTTGAGCCTCGGCGCCGTGTCCGAAACTCCGATGTATTTCTGAATCAGATCCATCTGATCGGCGGGCACATACAGCACATCCTCTTTGGCGTAGGTGATTTTCATGTAGTCTTTGCTGATGCCTTCGAGCTTGATCTGCCGGATGCCGTCGTAGCGT
>CAYUFL010000043.1:0-9773 GCA_964444065.1 uncultured Lachnospiraceae bacterium | reverse complement strand
TACAATTGGTCGCCCGGCTGGCCGCGCTTGCTCGGTGCGTATTCGAGCACGATGTATTCCCGGCGCGAGGTCTCGTCGCCGGTGGTGATCGTGCGCTCTGTCATTTTGAGGAATCGGCCGATGCCGTGCGTTTCGTGCACGACATAGTCTCCCGGCTGAATATCCGAGAAAAATGCCTGTTTCTCCTGCGGATGTTTCTTTTTTTGTTTTTCTTTTTTGTCGCCTGCCCCGATTGCGCTGTAAGGGACGATCAATATTTTGTTTTGCGCGAAATCCATGCCGCCGACGGGTCTTTCGCGGCGAAGCACAATATTGCCTTCTCCGATACGCTCAGAGATATGCAATCCGTATGTTTCAATCAGCGTGGAGAAGCTTTCTTTTTGGTGTTCGTTCTCATATGTCAGCACAATGCGGTAATCGCTTTGGATATAGTGCCCAAGCTGTTTTAAGAAGATATTGACATTGCCCTTGAAGTCGATCACATCTGCACATCCTGCATTGAACCGACTTTGCAGATTGAGATAGGGAACGGGCTGATCGACCGTGCCGAGCGCATAAACGCTGCCGTTGTCTTCAATCGATTGCATCAGTTCAGGATAGTCTGCAAAAATATCGATCTGTTTCGGGAAAGCAAGACCGGATTCACGGAAAGCTGTAAAATCGCCCGCGACGGATTTTTTTATAAAATCAAAACTTTTCTTCAGCTGTGCAGGGTCGTTGAGCAGTACCGTGCTTTGCGGAAACAGAGAAAGCAGACCGCTCAGCGGCAAATCGGTATACATATAGACAAGCCGTGCCGCCTGCTGCGGATCATCCGAGAGTTTCTCGAACAGTTCTGCGGCGTTTTCTGTCGCGATGCGGCGCAGCACCTCGTCTTTGATTTTTGCGATTGATTTGTCGGCTTCTTTGCGCATTTTTTCCGCTGCTGCAGCAATTTGATCATTGCTCAGCAGAAAATCGCTGAACGGATCGATGCGAAAAATATTGATCTTCTCGACCGAAAGCTGACTGTCCGCGTCATAATAACGCAGGGAGTCGATTTCGTCGTCAAAGAATTCGATGCGGATCGGATACGGTTCGCTCGGGGAATAAAAATCAACGATGCCGCCGCGCACGGAAAACTGTCCCGGCGCTTCCGTACGGTCTTCGCGTGCGTACCCGTAGTCCGCAAGCAATTGTACCAGTGTATCGATCTGAAGCAGATCGCCCGACTTGTATGATTTTATTTCGCGCGGTGCGTAAAAGAGACGCTGTTCGCACAGTGCCCAGACGCTGGTTACGATAATTTTTGGCGTTCCTTCATAGGCAGCACGGATGGTGCGAAGTCTCAGGTTTGTGATTTCCCGGGAAAAACTGTCTGCAAACGTAAAGTACAGCGGCTCTTTCGGGTAGTAAAACACCTGTGTTTCATCCAAGGCAGCGCTGAGTTGTTGATGAACTTTTTTGGCATCATAATCATTTTGGCAGACAAAAAAAACGCTGCCTTCCGTTTGTTCGTAAAGAGTCAGGCAGAGCGCGTTTTTGTACGATTTGTCCGCGCCGCTGATTGCGATGCGCTCTTTTGTTCCCGCATGAATATTCGAAAACAATCCGAGTTCATTATACAGAGAGATCATCTGCGCCGTCCTTATTTTCTTTGTCTGTTGGTTTTGATCTGTCGGTATTGTATTTGTTCATGGCGGCATCGATTCCGTTTTCGACAATTTCCTTTACTGCGTCAGCTGCCGTAATCACCGCATCCCGCATCACAGAAAGCTCTTCCGGCAGGAAACGGGAAAGTACATAGTTCGCCAGATCCATTTTTTTGTTGTTGCCCACACCGATGCGGATGCGCGCAAAATTTCCCGTACCGAGTGCCGCTACGATGTCTTTCATTCCGTTGTGTGTGCCGGCTCCGCCTTGTTTGCGGACTTTTACAATACCCGGTGCGAAATCAACATCGTCATGAATTACGATCAGTTCTTCCTGCTCGATCCCATACCAGTCCATCACGGGCTTGATGCATTCGCCGCTCAGGTTCATATAGGTCGCAGGCTTGACGAGCAGCACCTTTTTTCCTGCGATGGTGCCCTGCGCGATCATGCCTTTGAATTTATCTTTTTGGCTGAAGGAAATGCCCTGTTGCGCAGCAATATAATCGGCAGTTTCAAATCCGATGTTGTGTCGTGTGAGGAGAAATCGGTCTCCGATATTTCCCAGTCCCGCAATCAGGTACATGCAATCCTCCGAATCGTTTTTTACGATATATATTATACATCAAACGGCAGCGCTGACAGAGGAAATTTTACCGAAAAATGACGGAATGGAAACAGGACGGAAAATAAAATAAAAAATTTTAATTGAAAGTACAATTTCATATACAATATTAGAAACCGTTGTGCTATAATAAGAAAATACAAGGAGATAAGAAAATGCAGACGAGACTTACATCAAAAGCACCGCTCTTGCGCGATGACGGGACATTGACATCCGCAGGTTACGCAACCGAACCGGTGCTCGCGTACAACCGCAAAGCCATACACGCATCAAAACTGCGTGTCAAGGAATGGGATTATTACTATATCGGAAACGAAAGAAACGGTATCGCTCTGACGATTGCCGACAATGGTTATATGGGATTGCTGAGCATTAGTGCAATCGATTTCATAAACCGCTCCGAACAAACTACAAGCATCATGACCATCATGCCTCTCGGTAAAATGAATCTGCCCGCCAGCGCGACAACAGGGAATGTGACAGTAAAAAATAAGCGGGCGGATTTTTCATTTTTTAACGACGGAACGACGAGGCGGCTGAAATGCGGCATGAAAAACTTCAAAGACGGAGCAGATTTTTTCGCGGAGTTTTCGCTGAGTGATCCGCCCGCTGAGACGATGGTGATTGCAACGCCTTTTGCCGAGCGGAAAACGGCATTTTATTACGATCAGAAAATCAACTGTATGCGCGCTGAGGGCTATGCGCGTATCGGAGAAAAACGGATCGAATTTTCAAAGGAAGATACGTTTGCCACCCTCGACTGGGGACGCGGTGTCTGGACCTACAACAATACATGGTATTGGGGAAGCGCGTCAGGGCTGCTCGGAAACAAAAAATTCGGATTTAATATCGGATACGGTTTCGGAGATACTTCCAATGCAAGCGAAAATATGTTATTCTACGAAAATCGGGCACACAAGCTGGATCAGGTCACTTTCCATATTCCGCAGAACGAAAAAGGAGAATATGAGTATCTGAAGCCATGGAAATTTACTTCGTCGGACGGACGTTTCGAGATGGACTTTGTGCCGATACTTGATCGTCATGCCGATATGAATCTGCTGTTTCTTGCGAGTTTTCAGCATCAGGTATTCGGCAGATTTACGGGCACTGCGGTGCTGGATGACGGTACGTCGATCCGCATTGAGAATTTTCTCGGATTTGCGGAGCGTGTCACGAACCGTTGGTAAAAACAGGTCGGTTAACTTTTATCTCGAAATCAATCATAAATAAGAACGATCAATACAGGGAGGCCATTATGAGCAAAGTAACATTAAATTTTTCGATGTCAAAAACAGATATCACAGAAATTACGAATTACAAGGCGAAAATAAAATCAATCCATGATAATCTGCACAGCGGCAAGATGGAGAATACGGGTTGGGTCGATTATCCGATGCGTATTTCGGATGCTTTGGTTGATGAAATGAACAGCGTTGCCAGAAAAATCCGCAAAGAGAATACCGCATTTGTCATTATCGGTATCGGCGGTTCTTTTCTCGGGGCACGTGCCTGCACGCAGATGCTCATGTCCCGTTATCACAACGAAACCAATAAACTGAAAATTTATTTCGCGGGATGGAACTTAAGCGGAACCTATCACAAGGAATTGTATGATCGTATCAAAAAAGAAGATATCGCAGTCTGTGTCGTATCAAAATCGGGAAAAACCGCAGAAACTTCTGTGGTATTCAATTTGTTCAAAAAGCTGCTGATCGAAAAATACGGGGAAGAATTCAACCAGCATGTGTTTGTTGTCACCGATAAATCGACAGGGGCATTGCGCGCGGAAACGACAAAAAATAAATATACTTCCTTTGTGCTTGAAAATGATATCGGCGGACGATACAGTGTGCTGACACCGGCGGGGCTGTTTCCGATTGCCGTCGCGGGCATTGACATCAAACGCATTTTGGATGGTGCCAAACAGGCATACGAACGCTACAACAATCCGAACATTGTCGAAAATCCATGTTATCAGTATGCAGCGATTCGCCGTATTCTCAATCAGAAACACAACCGTACCGTTGAAATCTATGAATTCTTTGAGCCGCAGCTTGTTTATTTCGCAGAATGGCTCAAGCAGCTTTTCGGCGAAAGCGAAGGCAAAGAGTATCTGGGCATTTATCCCTCTTCCCTTATATTGACACGCGATCTGCATTCGATGGGGCAGTTTTTGCAGGAGGGCAGTCAGATATTCTTCGAAACGGTATTTAAAATCAAGAATCCTCCGTTTGATATCGAAATGGACGGAGATATGTCCTTTAACGAGAAGAACAACGCGGTTATGCTTGCAGTGAATAAGGCGCATTATAAAAATAACACGCCGATCATTACGTTCGAAATGGATGCACTGGATGAAGAATCTTTCGGGTATGCGGTATACTTTTTTGAAAAAGCATGCGCCGCGAGCAGTATGCTGCTGGGCGTTGATCCGTTTAATCAGCCCGGCGTGGAAGTATATAAGAAAAACCTTGTCGATCTGGTCAGTAAAATCAGACGGGATTAATTTCCTGGGCAATCCCTCTCAATGTACCGATGGATCGCATGATACATTGTTTGATTGCGTCAACACAATCCGAGCCTGCAGCCGCAGGCTTTTTTTTGATTGTGTTATTGTACGATTGACAGAAAATTTTTACAGCCGTATAATGGGGATATAATATGAGAATAATTCTCAAATTGGAGAACGATATGAGAAAACCCTACCGAACAAAACAGCAGGAAATGATCGCTCTGGTGCTGCACGAAAATGCGGGGCATCACATGAATGCACAGCAGATTGCGCAGCGTCTTGAAAGCGCCGGAGAAGAAGTCAGCAGGGCAACCATTTATCGTTGTTTGGAGCGGCTGACCGCGGACGGCATGCTGCGCAAATATACCGCGGATGCAGGGCAGTGTGCCTGTTACCAAATTTGTACGGATGCGCAGTGCAGCAATCATTATCATCTCAAATGCCGCAGGTGCGGCAGACTGATTCATTTGGAATGCGACGTAATGGAAGAAATGCAGCAGCATATTGCGCGGGACCACCGTTTTGTGCTGGATCCCTGTCAGACTGTTTTTTACGGAGAATGCGAACACTGCGCACAGCTTGAGCATGCGAAAGATACGCAATGACGGATTGCGACATTTACATCATTCACGTTCAAAGGATTGCACGCGTCTTTGCGATGCAACGGAGGAAACAATGAAACGATTATTGGCTTTTTTGTGTATATTCATACTGACGGTATCACTCTTCGGCTGCGGGAAAACGTCGCAGCAGTCGGATGACGCGGGGATATCGGTTGTGACAACGATTTTTCCCGCCTATGATTTTGCGCGGGCGGTTATCGGTGACGACGGGAGCGTCAGCATGCTGATCAAACCGGGAACCGAAATCCATACCTACGATCCCACCACTGCGGATATCGCAAAAATTCAAGCCTGCGATGTGTTTATCTATAACGGCGGTGAAGCGGATGCGTGGGTGGATACGGTGCTGGATTCGATTGATACCGGTCATATGACGATCATTCGTATGATGGATGCCGTCACTCCGGTGGAGGAAGAAGCAGTGGAAGGGATGGCGGCGACGGAGCAGGAAACGCATGATGCGACGGAGATTGAGTATGACGAACATATATGGACGGCTCCCGCAAACGCGATTCTGATCGTGAATGCCATCCGTGACGCGATGTGCAAACTTGATCCGATCAATACCGAAGCCTACTGCGAAAATTCGGATGCGTATGTGTTGCAGATTCAGAATGTGCAAGAGGAAATTACGACAATCGTTGCTCAGGCAAAGCATAAGACAATCGTGGTCGGCGACCGTTTTCCGTTTCGCTATTTTGTCGAAGAATTCGGACTGGACTATCGTGCTGCATTCAACGGATGCAGTGAAGATACCGAAGCAAGTGCATCGACGATTGCCTACCTGATCGACACAATTGAGCAGAACAATCTCTCCGCGGTGTTTTACATTGAACTGAGCAATCAGCAGATTGCAAAAACGATCAGCGAACAGACCGGCGCGCAGATGCTGGAGCTGAACTCCTGTCACAATATCAGTCAGGAGAATTTTGACAGCGGGCTGAACTATGTGGATATCATGAAACAGAACGCGGAAAATTTAAGAATCGGACTGAACTGAGATGGATTTGATTGCCTGTGAGAACGTAACGGTCAAATATGACCGCATTACCGCTGTAGAGCATGTCAGTTTTGCAGTCGGCGAGCATGATTTTCTCTGTGTATTCGGAGAAAACGGATCGGGAAAAAGCACGCTGATGCGTGCGATGGTCGGGTTGGTGCCGCTGAGCGGAGGAACGATTCGATACGACGGCGTGGAGAAAAACGAAATCGGCTATCTGCCGCAGCAGACTGCGGTGCAGCAGGACTTTCCCGCGGCAGTGGAGGAAGTCGTGCTTTCCGGCAGACTGAACAGTTTGGGCAGAAGAGCGTTTTACGGCAAAAACGACAAGCAGGAAGCCACCAAAGCAATGAAGCTTCTGGATATTGACGAAATGCGAAAACGATCTTACCGCGAGCTCTCCGGCGGACAACAGCAACGGGTGCTGCTTGCCAGAGCCATGTGTGCGTCAAAAAAAATACTGCTCCTTGATGAGCCGGCAACCGGACTGGATCCGCTCGTGCGAAACGAATTTTATGAATTGCTGCATCTGATCAACCGTATGCAGTCGTTATCCGTGGTGGTGATTTCTCATGATGTGGAAGGGATGCTGCCGCATGCGACCAAAGTGCTTCATATGAATACTTCCGCAGCGTTCTACGGAAGCACGGAGGATTATCTGAAATGCGATGCGGGGATTAAAATGACGCAGGGAGGCAGATCATGATCGGCAGTTTGGGCAGTATGTTTACCTACGTCTTCATTCAGCGTGCCGTGCTGGTGGGCATACCCGTATCCCTTTGTGCGGCACTGCTCGGTGTCAGTCTTGTATTGAAACGATACTCGATGATCGGCGACGGACTTTCCCATGTCGGGTTCGGTACGTTGGCGATCGCAATGAGTCTGCACTGGGCACCGCTCGCAGTAGCTCTGCCCGTCGTCACGCTTTGCGCATTTTTGCTGTTGCGTCTGAAAGAAAACGGAAAAATAAAAGGGGACGCTGCCATCGCGATTCTTTCGAGCAGTGCACTTGCCATCGGGGTCATTGCCACCTCGCTGAGTTCGGGCATGAACACCGATATATATGGTTATATGTTCGGCAGTATCCTTGCGGCGGGATCGGACGACGTATATCTGAGCTTAATTCTCTCTGCGGTCGTGCTGGGGTTATTCGTCCTTCTCTACAATCGTATTTTTGCGGTAACCTTCGATGAAAATTTTGCACAGGCAACGGGAATAAAGGTCGGAAGGTACAATATGCTGATCGCGGTACTGACGGCGGTGACCATCGTACTTGGTATGCGGATGATGGGTGCGATGCTGATATCCAGTCTGATCATTTTTCCCGCACTCAGTTCGATGCGGATTTTCCGCAGCTTTCGAGGCGTGATCATCAGTTCTGCCGTGCTTTCCGTGAGCTGCTTTATGGTCGGATTGATCGCTTCTTACGCCTTTTCCACTCCGGTGGGAGCCAGTATTGTGGTGGTGAATCTGGTCGTGTTTCTGTGCTTTAGTCTTTTGGGGCGGCTAATGGGGCATCATAATGTATAGATTGACAATACAAGCATCGGAAATCCGATGCTTTTTTTATTTGCGCAAAAATTTTGATTAATTTCTGATAATCTATTGACACCGCGAGCGAACGGATGTAATATAACAGCAATATAAAAATGATATTAAAATGATATCACATACAGAAGGAAAGAGGATTGATTTATAGATGAGAACAAACAAATCGAACAAGTTGTATATGAAGAGCTGGAGGCGCATCATTCCGGCGGGATGATGATGCTGATACTCAATCTGCTGTTGATGATCGGCTCTATCGTATGGTTTGTCTTCAGTGTGATTACGCTGAGCGAAGGACGCGGAACAGCATTCGGTATTGTGGCAGTGGTGGTAAGCATATTGTATTTTTCGATTATCGGACCGATCCTGTTCGGCGGACTGAAAATACTCAAACCGAACGAAGCACTCGTATTGACGCTTTTCGGCAAATATGTCGGCACACTCAAGGGCGAAGGATTTTTCTTTGTCAACCCGTTCGTTTCAGCGGTTAATCCTGCGGCAGCTGCGGCTTCGGCGGTATCTGCACAGGCAGTAGCGGAAGCTGCGGCAAGCGGATCGAAAAATGCGGCGCAGAGTGCGGCGATGATGGCGGCACGCAATAAGAAAATTTCGCTCAAAGCAATGACCCTGAACAATGAAAAACAAAAAATCAACGATGCGCTCGGCAATCCGATCATTATCGGGATCGTAGTCATCTGGAAAGTCGTCAACACGGCAAAAGCGGTGTTCAATGTGGATAACTTCACGGAATACCTTTCGATCCAGTGCGATTCTTCGCTGCGCAATATTGTCCGATTGTATCCGTATGACATTGCGAGCGGGGATGACGGCAACGAAAAATCTCTGCGCGGAAGCAGCCAGGAAGTTGCGGAAATGCTGAAAGAAGAAATCCAGAAAAAAGTGGAAATTTCAGGGCTGGAAATTCTCGAAGCGCGCATCACGCATCTGTCTTATGCACCTGAAATTGCGGCGGCAATGCTCCAAAGACAGCAGGCATCGGCAATTATCGACGCAAGAGCAATGATTGTGGAAGGCGCCGTCAGCATGGTGCAGATGGCACTGGACAAACTCAGCGAAAATAATATTGTTACTCTTGATGAGGAACGAAAAGCGGCGATGGTGAGCAACCTGCTCGTGGTGCTGTGCGGCAACAAAGATGCGCAGCCGATTGTGAACAGCGGCTCGATCTATTAATGCTTTGACAACGAAGCGCTGCACGGGATAAAATAGACTGCAAGAATAAAAGGAGGATGCGCGATGGAAAACAGCGAAAAAGACAAAGAAAAAAAGCAGATACTCCTGCGCGTATCCTCTTCTCTTTGGAAAGATCTCGCCGAGTGGGCGGAGGATGATTTTCGCTCAATCAACGGGCAGATCGAATATCTGCTCAGCGAAGCGGTGAATAAAAGGAAAAAGGGAAAGAACTGATGAAAAGCATAACATGCGTTATGCTTTTTTTATGTGTGAAACGATCTGATTTTTTGATATTTGTTTGGATCACTCAGAAGCCCAGCAGATCAAGCACGTACGTTTCCACATGGCGATTTTTGCCGCGATAGGGGAAGTTGTGCATATGCAGGGCAGGATTGAAATTCAGCTCAATCACGCTGTAGTTATCGGAATTCGCAGGCTTTGTCATATCCCGGATGATGATATCCGCCCCGCAGATTTTTGCGCCGATTGTCTTTGCGGCGCGGGCTGCGATTGCTTTGTACTCCTGCGGTATTTCATCCGTCATATCAATGCTGTCTCCGCCGGTACTGATGTTGGAGTTTTCCCTGAGGTAAACCACTTCGTCCTGATGCGGCACGGTGCGGACGGTTCTGCCTGA
>CAYUFL010000042.1:10767-14513 GCA_964444065.1 uncultured Lachnospiraceae bacterium | reverse complement strand
ACAATCGTCATGTTCTGAACAGTACAGTTTTCGCTTCCCATATGACCCGGAAGATTTTTTCCTTTGAATACACGGCTCGGATCGGATGAAGCACCCATTGAACCTACTGCTCTGTGGTATTTGGAACCATGAGCCATCGGGCCTCTTGACTGTCCGTGACGTTTGATATTACCCTGAAAACCCTTCCCTTTGCTGACACCGCTGATATCGACATGATCTCCGGCTTCAAAAAGATCCGCCTTGAGCTCCTGACCGATTTCATAAGAAGCAGCATCTTCCAAACGGAATTCTTTGAGTCTGCGTTTCGGTTCCTGATCGACTTTTTCATAATGACCGGCAACAGGTTTCGTGACGTTTTTCGCTTTGATAGCGCCGAAAGAAACTTGAATTGCTTCGTATCCGTCTTTCGCAAGACTTTTTACCTGCACGACACTGCAAGGACCGGCTTCAAGCACCGTTACCGGAATAATCTCACCTTCCGGACTGAACACTTGGGTCATGCCGACTTTTTTCGCAATAATTGCTTTTTTCATTCTTTCCTCCATTAGCGGACTGCATCGCAGTCATAATTTATTGATCTGCCGTTATTTGATTTCGATATCAACTCCGGCAGGAAGATCCAGATGCATTAAAGCATTGATGGTTTCGGACGTGGGATTGGTAATTTCAATGAGTCGTTTGTGCGTTCTCATTTCAAATTGCTCCCTAGAATCCTTATACTTGTGTACCGCACGCAGGATTGTTACGATTTCCTTTTCTGTTGGAAGAGGAATCGGTCCCGATACATCCGCACCGCTTCGTTTCGCGGTCGCAACAATTTTTGCTGCGGATTGATCCATCACATGCGGATCAAATGCTTTCAGTCTGATTCTCATTTTCTGACTTGCCATACCTTTACCTCCTAAAATCTTTGGCGGTGTGGCATATTGGGCACCGTGCCGTGTGTTCCTTACTTATATAAGAATTTTTTGCACACCTACCCAATAACCGCCCCATTCATGATGGTGACATACTCTGCGGAAATTACCCGTTCAAAGACGGCAACCTCCCGCTTCATCGCATACTGCAATGACTTTATCATCGACAGCTTTTCTATAATACACGAAAAAAAGGCTCTTGGCAAGCCTTTTTCTTAATTATTTTAAAGTTTTTCTTTGTCGGAAATATACAGGAAATGTTGTCGTCTTTCCGAAAAAAATTCATAGCTGCTGCTTCTCTAAAAACAGGAAGCAATACACTCCGATCTTCCATCCAACTTCATTGTTAACTGTCACAACCCATGATTCAAACAATTGAATCGTAATTATTGATTCATCTTATCAAAAGTAGTTTTCTTCTGTCAAAACCGATAAAGAAATTCGATTCAATTAAACGTAACCGAATTGATGATATCGTCGATTTCGCTTTGATTCTGCTTGTCAATCATCAAATATGTAAATACATACCATTTGTCATTGGTCGGTACAAGCTGCTCGATATAGGTCAGTTTCAATCCGTTCGATAACCCCGTAAAAGTTACAAGAGCACCTTTTCTGCTTCCGTAATTATGAAATGAAACATCATCGCAGCTCATCGTAATATCGATGGAATCGCTGATTGCCGCTGCCCAGCTGTCCCCAAAATCTTGATTGATCACATCAAGGCTTTCAATAAAATCCCGGCTTGTATACATGACATAAAAATACGAACTGTTGGCAGTGTCGGAAGGCGCTGTTGCATATAAAAAAGGCGTATCTTCATCCGTAACGGTATCATCGGTATTGATTGTCCATGTCTGCGGAAATGCGATGCGAAAATCGTCATATGCTCTTTTTATATTGGACTGACCGCAGCCTGTCAAAACGAAAGCGAATATGATAAACGCTGAAAAAACAGAAATAATCTTTTTCATTATATTACCTTTCTTTTGTTGCGTCCTAAAATCATAAGTGTTTGGCAAAAAAAGAAACATCGCTGTTTATCTTTAATTGTCGCTACCCGCAATCTCCGATTTGTTTCGCCCCTAGACATCGGCATAGAAGGTTATCGAATCAATGATATGCTTTACCACGCCAAGATAGCTTTTATCATACACTTCAAAAACAAAAAAGTATGTTTTCTCTTCATACGGAAGAATCACAAAATAACAAACGGAGTCCCTATCACCATAATCCAAGCTCATGATTACAATTGCGCCTTGTGTATCACCGAATGCTTTATGCGCTGAATTTAAAAACTCCGCCTGAATGAAACCTTTGTTTGTAATACACTCAGCCCAATAATAACCGTAAGTATCGTCAATTTCATCCAGGGAAATTTGCTCACCCGTTTCATATTCCAGTGACATACAAGCATATCGAGTGGTTTCTTGTTTATCCGTCATTTCCGCACTGTAAAAAAAGAATCCGCTCGCAATAAAATTGCTGTTCATGTCGGTCAGTACTTTCCTATCATCGGGAAGGGCGATCAGAAAATCACCGTAGTCCCTGAGTGTGTAAGCAGAATCCACCTTTGAACAGCCGAATAATATTGTCATGAGTAATAATAACAATACCGCAGTTTTATTCCGTTTCATATCCCCTACCCAAAATAGTTATATTGCTATCATAACTTTTTTCACAATCAAAGGCAAGAAAAAATCATCCTCTTTCGAGGATGATTTACAGCACAATATCCTTTATTTATAATGAATAAACAATCTTATCGACTTCCTGACTGACACGGATACCCGTCAAAAACGGCAAGCCATTGAACACCGGTGCCGATACGGACTGTTCGTCAAGCAGCATCGTGCTGACAACCAAGTCATCCGCAGTAACCTGTTTTCCGATTTCGTTCATTCCGATCACATTGATTTCAGCACGCTCGGAAACCCCACGCTCGGTCAGTTGTATATTTAATTGATCCGCAACAGTCTCTGATGTCACTTGTCCGGAACCGCTGATAACGTAAATATTTTTCATCATGCACCTCGGAATTTTCTGAAAATTTCAAATATTGACACTATTATATACCCGAGTAACATGATTGTCAAACAATTCGTCGTATTATTCCACTCCCTGCGAAAGAATTTTCAGCTCATTTTTTTCGCAACTGATCCGGGCTTCGGCGCCGTACGGGATGACAAACATAGGAGTGGTATGTCCGAAGTTTAATCCGTACAATACGGGAAGATGTTTCAGTTCGTACTCGGCAAGCACTTTCAGAATTTCTTCCTTATATTGGTCATAATACTTCATCTGATACGGTTTTCCCCAAATCATCCCGTTAATACGACCCAACACGCCGCACGCTGCATAATTGCGCAGCCAATATCTGATCTGTTCCGGCGTCGGCATATCTTCGGATGTCTCCAGAAACAAGATCGCACCGTTCCAGACAGAATTATCCGGCCAAATTTCAGTGCCTTTTATCATCTCCATCACATCCATGCAACCCCCGATTAAATGTCCGCGGACGATACCTTTGCCCTGCAAACATTCCGCCGCACGGTTCGGGCTCATATTCCGCTGAATGTGTTGATTTGCCTCGTCCCATGCAAGGTACTCTCCCGTCCATGTTTCCGCAGGATCAATCACGCCGATCGGATGCGGATCAAACAGGGTACGGACGACCGATTTTATTGTATAATCCGGCATCGCAACATTCTCTGCAAATTCAGCCAGCACACTCGGACCGTAATACGAAGAAATTCCCGCTTTCAGACAGATGAAATGCGTTACCGTCGAATCGGAATAACCCATAAAAATCTTGGGATTGCTGCGTAT
>CAYUFL010000042.1:0-10757 GCA_964444065.1 uncultured Lachnospiraceae bacterium | reverse complement strand
GATATACGGCAGCATGCGAATGCTGTCATCTCCGCCGATGCAGGAGAAAATTCCTTTGACCGATGAATCGGAAAATGCCTCCATCAAGTCATTCGCACGTTCCTGCGGATGTTGATAGACATATTCCGTCCCTTTCAACGTATGCGGCATTTCTGCGACATGAAGTCCGAATTCATTCTTCAGCCGCTCCACTCCCTGCCGATAACGCCAAAGGATTGTATCATCTCCCGCGCCGCCCCAGGACAAACTCACTGTTACAATTTTATCTCCCTGTTCCAGACGGTTCGGGCGAATCAGTTCGTGCATAGTAAAACACCTCTTTACATATTATATTGAGTATACCATTAAACTGCCAAACAAAAAGAATGAAACCGCCGAAAGATCGACGTTTTCGAAGATGCCGGAAGTGACTTCGACATTCTTTATGATCAGAAAATTCATTCTTTTTTCTCCTTTCCTTACTAAACTGCCAGATTGACAGAGCCCTGCACCCTACTGAGGGAATTGATCGAATTAACCACGATCTTACCAAAGTCAGTTTCGCCGACCTTAAGCGTGACATTCAGTGGTTGTTCCGAAGAGTTATTGCCTGCCAGTGCTGCAGATACGGCGGAGTAAACACCGCCTGCTACGGCTTCCACGATCTGACTGTTATTCATGACTGCTGTCATATTCCCGAAACGTCCGACCAATTCAGGTCCGGCTTCTCGTGCTACGAACAGTTGTCCGGCATCGACAAGACCCCCGGCAGCCAGTCTCGGAATGGACAACGGTGTAATATAGCTGATCTCAACACCCGGTATGGCATTGATCAGTTTGATCGCGGCATTGATTGCTTTGATAAATCCGTTAATCATGTTTTCCGCGAACCCGATAACCGAATTCACCACGAATTTAAACGCATCACCGATGGCGTTCCCAATAGCCGAGCCAATCATCCCAAAAATGGACTTAATGCTTTCCCAGATTCCGCTGAAGAAATTCCCTACTGCACTGAATGCATTTTTTATTCCTTCCCAAGCTTTCTGGAAAATGCCGACAAAGAAATCAATAACGGGTTCAAAGATTTTTTTGATTCCTTCCCACATTTGCAAAAGACCTTCTTTGATTTCTTCTGTATTTCCGGTGAAAATACCCATGATAAAAGAAAACAGTCCGCCGACAAACGTCATGATGCCTTCGACAATCGGTTGCAGGAAGTCCCATATTGCCTGAATTCCTGCCATGATTGCTTCGCCGTTCTGCGCCCAGAAGTCACTGATCCATTGAATGATTGCGCAGATAAAATCGCTTGCGCCTGAAACAATGCTCATGATCGTATCCATCGCGCCGCCCGTCTCTTCGCTGCCTGTCACGAACCCCGCAAAGAAATTCGTAACGATATCCACCACAGGCTGAAAAGCCTCCTGAATTTTTCCCCAAACTTCTTCGACTTTTTCGCGGAAACCGTCGTTGCTGTCCATCAGGTTCGTAAACAGACCGACGATGGTAGCAAGCACACCGGCTACGACGGTGAAAACCCCGCCAAAGGAAATCTTCTTTTTATTTACCTTTTCGGTGGCGTCTCCCACATCATCAAGAGATTTCGTATAGTCTTTTGCGCCGTCTCCGATCTTTGATAATGATTTGGAAGCGTCCTTAACGCCATCGCCCATTTCATCCATCGCTTTGATAGCATCTTTTGTACCGTCTGAAATTCCGATTCCAAGACCTTGAGAGATATATTCACCTAAACGTTGCATGACTTTTGAAGGTGATTTGATTTCGTAAGTGGTAACAACAGTTTCCTTAATTCCTTTGGTCACATTCCATACTGTTTGTTCGATTTCTATGTTTTTACCTTTTAGCCCATTTATCAAACCTTCAGCAATATTTTCCCCGATAGTTTCCATAACTTTTTTAAAATCATTATTCTCTATGACAGCTTTTAAATTTTCAAATAATTTTTTAAGAGCTTTTTTACTAGCTGGTTGAGCGGCTTCCACTATAGCGATAATACTAACAATAACACCTGTAAATGTTGCAAGAAAATTAACAAAATCCCACCCGCTTGTATTAGGTTTGAATTCTATTTTAGTATTCAAGTTTTCTAAGTTATCAATAAGTGTTTTTACATCGCTACTTGCTACTGTCAAATCGCTGCTGTCAATTTCTATGATATAACTATTCGTAAATAATATCGACATTTTTTCAGATAATTCAGACACAAGTTCAGCCAATCCTTCGAGTTGTGAAAGATCGATATTTATATCCTCCATCTTGAAACTTAGCAAATATTCTTTTGAAATTGTTTCTTTCGTAAATGGTTCATTTGGCATTATCTTTCCTCCTTGATTGAGTATTAAATAAATTTATGATATTATAAAAATATATAATGTTATGTGAATGAGGTATGCTGTGAGTAACAAAACTTTTGCTATGATCAAAACAATATGTTTTTCACTTGCTTTATTAGGTGTGCTTTATTATTTTAAAAGATACGATTGGATGAAAAGAATCGATTACTTCTTTTCTCGTTTACGGTTTAGAACAAACTATATTTTGTTATGTGAATATCTTCGAGGTTTTGATATGAAATATGATGAATTTAAACTCTCATATCTTGTGGCGGACAATAAAGGCATATGGATATGTCCAATTTATTCTGTGGCGAGAAAAACATTGATTCCATATTCATCAATCACTTGTTTTACTGTGGTATATGAATCAGATGCCAATATTAATGATCTAATCCCTAAAAATATATATACTATCGATCATATATATATAAAACACACCATAGATGCTGATTCTCAAGATGAATTAAAGGTGATAGCTATTCATAATTCGGATTACGTACGATACAATAAATATGTATTTTCTAAAGCAAACTTAATTCAATACGTATTAGCACATATCTCTGAAAACAAATATGTGCAAAGGCTCTATGACCGGCATCAAGATTAATAATTTAGTATTCCAATTAATATTTAATTATAAGAAGATTGACTAATTAGAAGAATGCCTCTACATATCTTCAGAAGCATTCTTTTTCTTATATTCCTGATTAAACCGAATCACGAATGCGTCAAATTGTTGAACTTCGTTGTTGATCGCTTTTTCTTTATCCGTCTCCCCCAAAGCCATCGGCTCACTCGGATACTGACCGTTCTTTCCGAAACACGCCGATATTGCGTTTGCAACATACGCACCGTTCAGCCATGCTGCCAGATTAATTTCATCCCTCTTTGCGATCTGCTTTTGTTTGAATGCCTCGATAAAAGGCTCCAGCTTCGGCGGACTGAGCGTCCAAAACAGTTCGTAACTCACGCCGATCACCAAAGCCTGAGGCAGCCATGTTGTATGGATCAGTTCTTTAAAGCTTTCCGCTTTTATTCTGCCGTGATCTTTGCCTTGCTCTTGCCCGTTCCAGTCCCCTGCGTCGGCCTCTCGCCGAGAGCGCGAAAAAAACCGCTTGACTGTACCGCCTTTTCGATTTCTTTCATAATCTCGTCAAAGTTTCCGCCTGCTGCCAAATGTGCTTCGATTTCCGTGCCGGCTTTTTCACTGTCGCCGTTCATTGCCAAACTCACAAAACCGCGCACAGTTGAGAGCAGCTTCTTGTCCATGGCGGTCAATGATACTCCCATATCCTCCAATATGCACATGGTATTAAAGTTCAGTTCGGGGATTTTGTATTCTTTTCCGTTCAGTTTCATTCTTACATATTCTCCTTTATGTGTTTTAGCAAAGCAGGGCAGTTTTCTGCCCTGCTTTCAAATCATAGACATCCGATGTTTCGGATACAACTCTGAAATTATACGGTCACTTTTGTGATCTTCGTGGAAGGAACGATGCTCATTTTCATGTCTACAACAGCGTTGATGCCGCCGCCGACAACCCATGCGGTATGTTCGCCGCTCCAACGGAATTTTCCGTTTGCGCCGTCCGTACCGAAATCCAGTTCATAATCCTGTGCAGCGCCCGCTTTTGCGATCACTGCAGCAAAATCTGTATCGGTATAGTTTGCTGTGAATTCCATCGCAGCCATTGCCTGAACGCCGTTGATGAATTTCTGCGCGGAATCGGACAGTGTCGTTACTTCGAGCAGTGTCGGAGCCGCTCCCATATCCGGGAAAGTTTTGATGTCGACGAGTTTTTCTTATACTTCGGTTGTTCCTTTGATTTTAAGCGTTACGCCGCTTGTGCTGATTGCCATACACGAATAAAAAAAGAACTGTCAAAATCAGACAGTTCCTTTTAGCATTGAACCGATCAATAACGGCTTTCGTTATTCCAGATTCAATCGTTTCTTAAAGATATAATTCGATAACACGAAACATCCTGCGCCCAGTGCCGCACAAAGTCCGATCGCAACCCAGAATACCAATTGAAGGAATTGATCCGGAATCACCATGTTCTCAAAATATTCGACATTCGACATTCCGAATATCGTAATGATAATCGTCGAAATCAGCTGAGTAGCCAGGTAGAGAATAATGTACCCTACAAACGATCCGAGCAGCTTATTCTTAAATAGGCTTCCGATCGAAATTGCACCGTAGAACATCAGAACACCCGAGATAGTGCTGACCAGTATCATCATAAATACCTCAAGCCAGAAGACTCCCGTTGAGCCAAAATATTGTACAATAGACTCGTTGATATGTTGCATAACTTCGGGAAACTCGGAAAACATCTCCTTACCAAAAGCCATGATAAATACGGAAAGCATCACCGCAATCGTGCTGACAAACGACCACATAACGGAAGTGATCAGTTTGCTCGTGATCAGTTCCCATGGATTCACTGGAAGCGTGAACATCAGGTACCCTTCTTCTTTGACAAGGTTCTTATAGAAGCGCTGCAATATGACAATCAGCGTAATTACAAAAATCCCAATAATCAGCAAGACGTAACCTGCCATAAAAAGACCGCTTATGATCGTAATAAAAGTACTGTCGCTGTTGATTGAAAAAAACAGTTTATTGATCGCTGCAAAAACGATCAGGGCTGCGTAAAGCGGCAGGAATGTTCTTGCGGTCGCCTTAATTTCATATTTTAACAATTTGCCTAACATTTGAATACCTCCCTAAACAAGGAATCAACCGATTTCCCTTTGTCTTCTCGAATTTCATCCACAGAAGAAGCCAATGCAACCATTCCTTTGGAAAGGAAAATCACATCATCCAGAACGCTTTCGATATCCGCAATCAAATGTGTTGAGATCACGATTGATGCATTTTCATTGTAATTTGAGATGATTGTGTTCAGAATATAATCTCTCGCAGCAGGATCGACACCCGCAATCGGTTCGTCCAAAAGGTAGAGATCCGCATTTCTGCTCATCACCAGAATCAGCTGCACTTTTTCTTTCGTGCCTTTCGACATCGTTTTTAATCGATCCATCGGATTGATGGAAAGCTTCGCCAGCATGTCATATGCCTTTTTCGGATCAAAGTTGTCGTAGAAATCCGTAAAGAACGAAATCAAGTCATTCACTTTCATCCAGTCGTTGAGATACGTTTTATCCGGCAGGTACGAAACGGACTTTTTGCTTTCGACGCCCGGAGCCAGCCCGTTAATCAATATTTCGCCGCCGCTCGGCGTAAGCAGACCGTTCGCCATTTTGATCAGCGTTGTTTTGCCGCTGCCATTCGGTCCGAGAAGTCCTACAATCCTGCCGGGTCGAACAGACAGATCAACATTATATAATGCATGAATCGGTCCGTATGCTTTCGTCAGGCTCTTGCATTCCAATACATTAGTCATCTATTCCATCTCCTTTGCCGCAGTTTCGATAATGGAAAGCGTTTCGTCTTTCGCATATCCCAAGCTGCTCATTTTTTCAAAAAAAGCATTCACCATTTCTTTTGCCATCGATTCTTTCATTTTCCTGATCATCCCTTCGTCATCGGTAATAAATCGTCCGCTTGTACGTGCGGTTTGCACAAGATTTTCGCGTTCCAGTTCTGCAAGTGCGCGCTGCATTGTATTCGGATTAACCGATGCTTCGGCTGCAATATCTCGAACGGAAGGAAGTCTTGAACCCGCAGGATAGACGCCTGTCATGATTCTCAGTTTGATCTGTTCAATCAACTGCGCATAGATCGGTCTGTCTGAATCCATTTGCCATACCATAGCACTACCTCCTATTGGTTTCTGTGTTGCTGTGTCATTGTACTAATTGACTAATACAATAATATAACAGGAATCCCGGTTTGTCAATCATGAAATGAAAAAAAATTATTTTATTACACGAATGCTGATTTCCCCGGAACGCAACGTCTCATCCGTCCCGTTCGAATAACGGACAACCAATCCGCCATGGTCATCAACGTCCACGGCAATCGCTTCGCATACCACCCCGTCTTTTTCAAACGTAACATATTTCCCAAGCACCATAGATTCCTTACGATAGAAATCCAAGACTTCAGAAAAATCATCATCTGTGTAATATTTCTCGAAACGATTCCAGACATGTGCAATCATTTCATTTACGTTAATCGTACGATCAGTATGTGCGGAAAGAAACGTCACAATTTCACTTAACTCAGCAGGCAGTTCCGCCGCAAACACATTGATGCCGATACCGAGCACGGCATATTCAAGCTTTCCCGATTCCACCTCGAATCCTGCTTCCGTTAATATACCGCATATTTTCTGATTGCCGATATAGATATCATTAACCCACTTAATTTTTGCGTCCACATCAAAAAGAGATCGTAATGTTTCGCAAACAGCGACCGCCGCCATAATTGTAATAATAGATGTCCGCTCGGCGCTCATGTTCGGACGCAAAACCATACTCATATAAATACCGCTGTGTATCGGAGAATAAAACGATCTTCCCTGTCGTCCTTTACCTGCACTCTGTTTCTCCGCCAAAACAAGATAACCTTCCGCATAACCGCATTTAGCGCGTTCTTTTGCCAGATTATTGGTGGATTCCGTTTCGTATACCAATTCAGCGGAACGTGCGAGAATTTCGCTCTTTAAGTAATCATCAATTTGTTTTAAATTGATGATTTCGTTCGCATTTTCCAGTCGGTATCCTTTGTTGGTAACCGCATCGATCCGATACCCGTCTTTTCGCAGTGCATCCACAGACTTCCAGACAGCCGCACGGCTGACGCCGAGCATCTCAGCGATCTCTGCACCGGATATTGAGTTTTGAGCGGATTTACGTAATAGATCAAGCACTTCCTGTTTCATGAGATTCCTCATCGGTTTTCTTCTTATGATAGTAAAGAGTGCGGAAAATAGCAAGTATGTTTGAAAACATGCGAGATGTTCCGTTTTGATTGACTTTTGCCTTTTGTTGGACTAAAGTGAAATCATAGCAGATATTTGTAAAAAAGGAGACTACCCATGGAAAAACTGACAGCTGCACAAGTTGCCAAAATGATTGACCATGCTATATTGAAACCCGAGGCAACCCGAGCCGATGCGCAGGAAGGATGCCAAGTCGCACTGAAATATCATACTGCATCGGTATGCGTCAAACCGAATGACGTAGCGTATTGCGCAAAAATCCTGCAAGGCAGTGATGTACTGGTCGGAACCGTCACGGGATTTCCTCACGGAAACAGTGTGTCTGCGGCAAAAATCTTGGAAGCTGAGCTTGCTGTTAAAGATGGAGCAAAAGAGATTGATATGGTATTGCCGATCGGGTTGGTTCGCTCAGGCGAATATGATTATGTAAAAAAAGAAGTTGAAATGATGTGTGATTTCTGCCACAAAGAAAACGCGTTACTAAAAATCATCTTTGAAAACTGTTATCTGACAAAAGAACAAATCATCATCTGCTGCGAAATCTGCGGCGATGTCGGCGTTGATTTTGTAAAGACATCCACGGGATTCGGCACATACGGAGCCCGCACGGAGGATGTCGCATTAATGAGACAACATACCCCTGAGTATATACAGATAAAAGCCTCGGGCGGAATCAAAACCCTGGATGATTTCCTTGCAATGTACAATGCAGGCGCAACACGCATGGGAGCCAGCGCAACCGAAACGATTGTGGAAGAAGCGATTGCACGAGGATTCTGAAGACCGCAATCCCTTCATAATATCTCGATAAATACATACAGTTCAAAAGCAAATGAAAAATCTCCCTGTTCTTTTCACAGAACAGGGAGATTTTTAGTTAATTATTCTTCCATTGTAGACAGATCCCCTGCCGGCAACTTCAATTCCCATGCTTTCAAAACTCGGCGCATGATTTTGCCGCTTCTTGTTTTCGGAAGCTTCTCGATGAATTCTATCTCTCTCGGAGCGGCATGTGCGGCAAGATTCGTTTTTACATATTGCCGAATATCATCTTCCAATGTTTGACTTGGATCGAATTCTTTCGCAAGCACAACAAACGCTTTCACGATCTCGCCTCGAATCGCATCCGGTTTCCCGATTACCCCTGCCTCGTCAACCGCCGGATGTTCCAAAAGCGAACTTTCAACTTCAAACGGACCGACACGCTCTCCAGCTGTCATAATCACATCATCGATTCTTCCCTGAAACCAAAAATAGCCATCCTCATCCATATAGGCCGAATCCCCGGTTACGTACCAGTCGTTCGGCATAAAATACGAGCTGTATTTTGCGGGATTATTCCAGATCTGTCTCATCATTGACGGCCAACCTTTTTTGATTGCCAGATTCCCCATTCTGTTTGCAGGCAGTTCATTGCCGCGCTCATCAACAATTGCGGCTTTGACCCCGGGGATCGGTTTACCCATCGAGCCCGGCTTGATTTCCATGCAAGGATAGTTACAGATTAATTGCGCGCCTGTTTCCGTCATCCACCATGTATCATGAATTCTGTTATGGTATACTTGCAATCCCCACCTGACTATTTCGGGATTCAGCGGCTCTCCGACACTTAGAATGTGCCTTAAAGCAGATAAATCGTATTTTTTCACCAGTTCATCACCGACACTCATCAGCATTCGAAATGCGGTCGGGGCACTGTACCATACGGTAACATGATATTTTTCGAGCGTTGCATACCATTTTTCAGGATTAAAACGCCCTCCGAGAATCAGATTTGTCACACCGTTGAGCCATGGAGCAAATATTCCGTATGAAGTCCCTGTGACCCAACCGGGATCGGCGGTGCACCAATAAATATCATCATCTTGCAGATCCAACACCCATTTCCCTGTTTGGTAATGCTGTATCATTGCATTATGTACATGGAGGACGCCTTTCGGTTTGCCGGTTGATCCCGATGTATAATGAAGAATCATACCGTCTTCTTTGTCCATCCACTCAATATCGAACACTTCGCTCATCTCGTTAATATGTTCATAATAGTTTACGTAAAACTCATTATCTTCCGTTTCGTGAGAGACCAGTACAATATGCTTCAAATTCGGCAATTCTGATACAGGAATACGTGAAAGGAGTTCTTTTGTCGTTATCAGCACGCTTGCTCCGCTGTCTTCCAAACGATCCTTTACGGCCGTTTCCATGAATGCCTCGAATAACGGACCGACAATTGCTCCGATTTTCAATGCCCCCATGAGCATAAAATACAATTCGGGACTTCTTGGCATGAATAAAAAGACGCGATCACCTTTTTTTACATCTGCCTTTTCCTTCAGGAGATTGGCAGCTTTGTTTGTAATCGTTTTCATATCTAAAAAAGTATAGCACTCTTTCCTTGTTTCGTCTTCAAACAACAATGCAACGTGATTCATTCGTTCCGATTCGGCATGTCTGTCAATTGTTTCATATGCAATATTGATTTTCCCTGTGCTATGATATGAAAAATTCTTTTCAACAGATTCCCATTGAAAATTACAATATTCATCTTCATAGTTCTTAAAATTCTGTTTTCCTTCAATTACGCTGATTATTTCAGAATGCATCTCAATATTCCCTTTCTTTTTATTTCTAAATATACTATCATAGATGTTGAAATACCACAAGGAAAACGTTTACTTTATTCTGTGACAATGTTACATAACAAAATATGGCATAAATACAATTGAGGAAAAAACTATGGAACATAAAAAGAATTATTACTCCTCTGCATATGATACAAAGAAGGGACTCATCACCGTAGAAGGTCCCGTTGATCCCGGGCAGATGTACGGATGCAGCTTTGCAGAAGGATTAAAAGCCTTTCGCAACCCGGAAGAACAATGTGCGGCAATGCGGGAGATTGCACAGTTGCCGGAAGGACGCTTGATTGTTGCACGCAGAGAAAAGCTCATCGTAGGATATGTTGTTTTCTTGTACCCTGATCCGCAGGAACGATGGTCGGAAGGAAATATTGAAAACCTCTTGGAACTCGGCGCAATTGAAGTTGCTCCGGATTACCGCGGACTGAAATTAGGAGAAAAATTACTCAAAACCGCAATGATGGATGAGAATATTGAAGACTATATTATTATGACGACTGAGTATTATTGGCATTGGGATTTAAAAGGATCGGGACTTGACGCATGGCAATATCGTTCGATGATGGAGAAGATGATGGCAGTCGGCGGCTTAAGCTGGTTTGCGACCGATGACGAAGAAATCAGCTCTCATCCGGTAAACTGTCTGATGGCACGCATCGGTCGAAATGTTGATATGGATACACGTGAGAAATTTGACAAACTTCGTTTCCAATACCGCTTTATGTATTGACTCTTCATTCTTCGATACGAAAATTAAACTGCAGAAGCAAAAAGGAACCCGATCACTCGGGTTCCTTTTTACTTCTTATCGGATGACGTCATTAAGACATCTGTACATCTTGTTTCTTCTTGGTCGAGAGAATCATT
>CAYUFL010000041.1:0-15039 GCA_964444065.1 uncultured Lachnospiraceae bacterium | reverse complement strand
TGTTTGAAGAGTTCATCGTTCCCGCATTCAAGAAAATTTACGGCTACTACAAAGACCATGGCGTGGAACTGATCGTTCACCACAGCGATTCTTACGCGGCAAACCTCGTTCCGCATATGATCGAAATGGGCATTGATATCTGGCAGGGTGCTGCATCCACAAACAACAATCCTGAACTGATCAAAAAATACGGTCCGAAAATTTCGATCATGGGAGACCTGGACAACAGCGTACTGGATAAAGGAGACATCACACGCGAAGAAATCGCACAGATTGTCAGACATTCCTGCGAATCCTGCGGCACGAAGTATTTCATTCCCTGCCTGATCAGAGGACTTTCCGGCAGTACGTATCCGGGTGTCTATGAAGCAGTCAGCGAAGAAATCGACAAAATGAGCAAGGAAATGTTCAAATAGTATCAAAATATTTGGAAATCAAATTGTACTTTCTATAAAAACTGGTGCAGTGAAGGTGATATGCCGGGTAAAGGTTTATGTGCATACACTTTTGCCGCACCATATTTTTTGGGCTGAGAATGTGTAAATATGCTACCAATGCAGCTCAAACAATTTCTAATATAATAATTTCGAATTAGCATGGAGGTAAATACGTGTTAACAAAAAACAGAATCTATTGGAAACAATTAAAGGCGGAAATCCAGACAGATTTGTCAATCAATATGAATTTATGGGTTTTATCAACGGAGGAAATCCATATTTAATCAATAATAAGAGACCGACTCAACCGGGCGAACCTGATATGCAAAATGCATGGGGTGTTACTTACAGATTCCCGGTGGGCAATCCTGCACCCTTTCCGGTACATGATGCGGAACATATCGTTGTAAAAGATATCACGAAGTGGAAAGACTATGTCAAAGCACCGAAGCTTGATTATCCGCAGGAAGAATGGGATAAATTCAAGCCGAATGCGGAAGCAATCGACCGCAACGAAGTATTTGCCACCTATATGGTTACCCCGGGCGTATTTGAACAATGCCATCATCTTCAGGGTATGGACAATGCGCTCATTAATTTTTACGAAGAGCCGGAAGCAATGCACGAATTGATTGATTTTTACGTTGATTGGGAATTGCAGTATGCGAAAAAACTTTGTGACAACTATCATCCGGAAGCAATCTTTCATCATGATGACTGGGGTTCATATCGATCGTCATTCATGGCACCGGCTATGTTCGAAGAATTCATCGTTCCGGCCTTCAAGAAGATATACGGTTTCTACAAAGCGAACGGCGTACAGCTGATTGTACATCATAGCGATTCCTACGCGGCCAATCTTGTCCCGTACATGATTGAAATGGGGATTGATATTTGGCAGGGTGCTACATCGACAAACAATGTACCTGAACTTGTTCAAAAGTACGGTGGTAAAATCTCATTTATGGGAGATTTGGACAACGGGATACTGGACAAAGGTGATATTGCTCCGGAAACAATTGCGCAGGAAGTAAAGAGAGCATGTGAGAGCAACGGAAAAAAATATTTCATCCCATGCTTAATCATGGGCGGACCGGGGAGTGTATATCCGGGCGTTTATGATTCAGTCAGTGCCGAAATCAATAAGATGAGTAAGGAAATGTTCTGATACAGGAGTAATTCCTGCGAAATGATACAGATGAAAATCAGGCAACAGCGTTAAACTCAGATTTCAAAAACAAGGTAGTTTTTCGATAAAGAAAACACATACCTTGTTTTTTTATGGAAATTGTTCTGCTTGACTGCTTGCAATCTCAATCCATAGCGGGATAATAGGACTATTCTTCGATATCATATTTATTATGGGTATCCTAAGGCGAATATTGTTTCCAATCAGCAAGAAAATCTGTATAATAATTCCAGTAAAAGTAAGAGTCAAACTTATTGGAGGAACAAGTGATATTGATGATCGACAATTTCGACTCATTCACATATAACCTTGTGCAGTATATTGAAACACTCGGTTATCATGTGAATGTCGTCAGAAATGATGAAATCACGATTGAGCAAATCAAAGAATTGCATCCAGAAGCGATCGTGATTTCTCCCGGTCCCTGTACGCCGGACGAAGCAGGGGTGAGCCTGGGAGTAATCCGCGAATTGAAAGAGGGATATCCGATTCTCGGTATTTGCTTGGGACATCAAACCATCGGGCAGGCTTTCGGCGGTAAAGTCGTCACAGCAAAACAACCGATGCACGGAAAAATCGATCTCGTCACGCACCAAAATATCGGTGCTTTTCATGGACTGAAAAATCCGCTTAACGTAACCCGATATCATTCTTTGGTTTTGGAAAAAGAAACCCTGCCCGATTGTTTTCGTATCACATGCGAGTCTTCAACAGGAGAAATCATGGGCATTCAACATAAGCGATATCGAATCGAAGGTGTGCAATATCACCCGGAAGCAATCTTGACCGAAATGGGAATGGAACTGTTGGGTAATTTCTTTTCGAAAAACGGAGGAGACAAATGATCAAAGAACTGAGCATTCTCTATACGGATGCGTACCGTATCTACTCAGTTTTTCGCGATGAACCGTTCAGTTTTATGTTGGAAAGCGGAATGGATCATGACGAATTGGGAAGATATTCGATCATTGGCTCCGATCCGTTTCGTGTTCTGAAAAGTAAAGATAATATGGTGTATGTTCTAAGCAGAGATTTATATGCCGATACCGAATCCGAAATTCAGCTCGAAGGCAATCCGTTTGATGTGCTGGATGATCTTTTGGCAGAATATAAAAGTACGGAGCGAAGCCATCTGCCTTTTCTCTGCGGTGCTGTGGGGTATTTATCTTATGAGCTCAGGCATCATATCGAGAGGCTGAATTGTACGACCGTCGACGACATCAAAGTACCGGATTGCTTTATGGGTTTCTATGACGGAATCATTATCCTCGATCATCTCGAGCAAAAGCTCTATCTCAGTACTTTGGGGATTGTAGCAAATGAATATGATCGAATTGAGTATCTTGAATCAAAATTACGTCAGGGCCTTAAGACGGTAGATGATGGGTTGATTTCAAACATACCTCCGATTTGGGAGGAAACAGAAATCACATCTAATTTCACGCGTGATGAATATATGGACGCATTGGACAGAATTCATGAATATATCCGTCTCGGCGATATTTATCAGGTCAATCTCACGCAGCGTTTTGAAGCTGATATGCAATGTGATCCGCAAACATTGTATCAGGTGTTACGCAAAATCAATCCTGCGCCGTTCGCTTCGATTGTGGAGTTCGGGGAAGGAACAATCGTAAGCAGTTCTCCTGAACGATATTTGAAGCTCAGAGAGAAAATGATGCAGACACGACCGATCAAAGGAACGATGCCAAGGGGAAGCACATCGGAGGAAGATCAAAAGAACCGAGAGATTCTGGATCGGAGCGAAAAAGATCACGCAGAGCTTTTAATGATTGTTGATTTGGAACGTAATGATTTCGGGCGCGTTGCAAGAACCGGCAGTGTACAGGTGACGGATTTGTTTTCTATCGAGGTATATCCGAGCGTGTTTCATCTTGTTTCAACGGTGAGCGGAGAATTGCGAGATGACAAAGATGCAGTTGATCTTATTCGCGCATCTTTTCCGGGCGGGTCGATTACGGGGGCTCCGAAAATCCGTGCCATGGATGTTATCGATGAACTTGAACCTACCTCCCGCAATATTTATACGGGATCGATCGGATATATCGGATTCAACGGAGATATGGATCTGAATATCGTGATTCGTACATTTGTCTGCAAGGATGGAAAAGCGTATTTTCAGGCAGGAGGAGGAATTGTTTGGGATTCCGTGAATGAGTCCGAATATGAAGAAATATACGACAAAGCCAGAGCGTTAATGAAAAGCATCAGTATTGCAAATACGATTGTAAAAAATAAATCGGTGGGGGAATGAAATGTATCTGTCAGTCCAGGGTAAAGTTATACAAAGCAGTGAATTTCGAATCGATCCGCTCAGTGAAGCGCTGATGTACGGATCGGGTATATTTGAAACGATAAGATTTAAGAGAGACGGGATCTGTTTTCTTACTGATCACCTTGAGCGGATGCGTCGTGCGGCTCAAGAAGTAGAGATGGAGTTGTATTTTTCGGATGAACAAATCGAAGCGTTTTTGCATGAGTTAATAGAGGCGGAAGGTCTCGTCGGCGGAGTGGCGAAAATTAATTTGCTAAGCAGCGAAAAAGAGAATATTCTTATGATCACCATCCGTAAGAATTCTTACGCAGCGGAGCAGTATCAAAACGGTTTTCGGTTGAAGATTTCCGAATACAGACGCAATGAGCGTTCTTCGTTGGTCGGTATTAAATCAAACAATTATCTGGAAAATATTTTGGAATATAGAAAGGCAAAAGCGGAGAATTTTGATGAGGTACTGTTCCTGAATTCAAAAGAAGAAATTGCGGAATGCTGTATGTCCAATATCTTCTTTGTCAGGAGTGGCGTGTTATATACTCCATCGGACAACTGCGGAATCTTAAAGGGAATCATGCGAAGCAAGGTGTTGATTCTTTCAAATGAAATCGGACTTACGGTGCGGACGGGGCAATATCGTATCGATGATTTGATGGATAGCGAGGAAGTCTTTTTGACAAATTCCGTTTTCGAGATTATGCCGGTTGCGCAAGTGAGTCAAAAGACGTTCGGGCAAATTCCCGGAAACATTACAGCAGAATTGAGGAAATGCTTTGACCGTTCTGCCGGGAGTTAAAATATTATTTGTAATGCAAAAACCGGTGGGATGTTTAAAGTCTGTCTGCGGGGAGATTATATTGCTAATTTTGTAAATTATGGTAAAATATAAAATGCAGACAGGCGATAGCATGATGCTATGCCTTCGGTTGGAAGAAGCGTTGCTGCAAGATATCCTGTGAAGGCGGGTCGGCAGCGTTCATTCTCGTATCGCTTACAGCGATTCAAAGCTGGCTTGTCTGCAATTTTTAAATTGCGGGATACACAAAATTGGACATGAATCAATATGAAGAAGATATCGCATTTCTGAAAACCGATTCGATGATTGATGCATTTGTCGATTACTACAATCATCGGCAAAATATTTTTTCTCCCGAAGACGATATGGAAGAGAACAATCAAATTGACAAAGACTTGATCTTATCCTTGATTGAAACTCATTTTAAACCGATACCGATATTTTCATATCCGAAACTTATTCGATTGAACAAAATGAATTCGTCCAAACAGCGTACTGTATTTGTATTCCCCGAGCAGGAGCAGCTCCTTTTAAAATATTTAAATTATGCTATCAATACGATGGATCTGGATATTCATCCGCATTGCTTTTCTTTTCAGCAAGGAAGGAAGATCTCCCAGGCAGTCAGTTTGTTGCGCAAAAAAAATCTGGATGCTTATGCATGCATTAAAATTGATATTTGCGATTATTTTAACAGTATCGATACATCGAATTTGTCATGGTTGCCTGCTGCGCTGCGCGAACATCAATATATTTTTTCGCTCGTTGAATTTCTGCTCACACGGGAAGAAGTATATGATAAAAACCAATTGGTTCGATGCGAACGGCGCGGAGTGATGGCAGGTATTCCGATTGCGCCGACACTGAGCAATTTATACCTTCGCACTTTCGACGCAGAAATGAGCGATTACTATCCTGCTTATGTACGGTATTCGGACGATATGCTGATTTTTTGCGATCTGAAAGACATTCAATGCACATTTACGCAAATCGAGCATGCATTAAATATAAGAGGACTTCAAATCAATCAACAAAAAACAGTGATTAACGATCCCGGAGCTGGATATGAGTTTTTGGGATTGCGAATCAGCAAAGCATCTGTGGATCTTTCCGAATCAACCATCAGAAAAATGAAAGATAAAATTAAGCGTCAGGCACGAACACTATATCGTTGGAGGTTGCGCAATCATGTCGAATTGTCAAAGACCGTTGCTTTGATGAACCGAAAATTCAACCGAAAATTTTATGGTGCGGAATCAAAAGCAAAAGAGTTTACGTGGTCAAAATATTTTTTTTCGGTGATCACTGTTGATGACGGATTGAGACGCATCGATCAATATTATCAGGAAACGATCAGAAGTCTTGCAACAGGACGGTATAATAAAAGCAATTATCGGCGGATTCCATACAGTATGCTGAAAGAGACAGGATATCGACCATTATTGAGCGAATATTATCGAAGATTTGATCACTTAAAACAAAAGAAAGAATAAGTCGGAAAGAAACACCTTTTTGAGTTCATTTTTTTTATAAATAAAACAGTCCGTCTTGCGGTGACGGGCTGTTTTATTTTGCGATTGGAGGTATCGCTGAGGTTACATGAGTTTATACTTGATCATCTAGTTTTTATCACGTTTTTATTATAATTCAATTATCGCTCAATAGCAAGTATTTATTGTAAATATAATGGAACATTTCAATAATAATTCAACAAATATGTGTTCATGTTGTATTTTGTATGAAAATAGAAACTTTCAGCATTTTTCATGTTTTCAGGTTGAAATCATAGTGAACATAAGATATGATTAATTCAATTCCAGCTGTGAAATCAAAATTATTAATATACATGATATCGCGCAACAGAGGTTTTTATATGAAACATTCTTACGGAATGAAACAACCGGTGACTGAAAAGGATTCAAACATCAGGAATGGAAAATGGAAACCTGCCGGCATTAAAATGCCAAAAAGCCCGTCATATGAGTCACTGAAGATCATATTGATTTATGCATCTATGGGTATTCTGTGGATTCTGCTTTCAGATTCGTTACTTCATTGGTTAATAAATGATACGCAACTGTATGAACGTTTGCAATTGCTGAAAGGATGGTTCTATGTACTGTTAACCGGTATTGTTTTTTATGTGATTATTAAGCATCAGATGAATCGCTTCCAGTCAGTCAGTGATGAACTGTCTGTCCTTTATCAAAATTCGGAAGAGAATCGAAAAGCCCTGCAAATCAGCGAACAGCGTTATCGTCTAATATTGGATGCATCGAATGACGGGATTTGGGAATGGAACGCAGACCAGCATTATTTTGTATGCACAACATTAAGCAAACCCCCGTTTCATTATTTACAAAATGAATCATTCGTCTGTACAACGGATGAGTGGAACAGTTTGATCCATCCGGATGACATTGATAAAGTAAAAGCACACTTTACTAAATTTCTAAAATCCAATAAAGAACTGTCTCAGTATCTTTTTCGTTTGCGTACAATTAAGGGTGACTACAGGTGGATTTACAGCAGAGGGAAAGCACTCCGCAACAGTGAAGGATGGGCATACTGGGTAAGCGGGTCTCATTCGGATATTACGGAATTTATTCAATTGCGAGAAATAGCCCGAAAAGAGAAAGAGACATTGGAGCATATTTTTGATGATGCGACGGCTATTATTGCTGTTATCGATACATACGGAATCATGCAGAAATGCAATCAATACGCTTTAACCAAGTTGGGATACACTGAAAGTGAACTGATCGGCAACAATATGATCGAAATGATTATTCCGCGTGAAGAACGGGCGAAAACCAAAGGCTTGGTGGGGATGCTTCGCGGGGGAGCTCCTTTGATCAACTATGAAACGAAGATTATTTGTAGCGATGGCAGCATCCGAGATGTACTGTGGAATGCCAGCATGCTGCACGATCAATCGGGCAATGTGGAAAATATACTTTGTATCGGTGTCGATAATACCACAGAAAAGAAGTTGCTACAGCAAATGCATCAGCTTGCGTACTATGACGCTTTGACAGGACTTCCGAATCGATTATTGTTTCAGCAACAAGCTGAAGCCGCAATCGAAAAGGCAAAAAAGTGCAATCAGAAAGTAGCATTAATTTATTTTGATATTGATAATTTTAAACATATCAATGATACATTTGGGCATGCTGCCGGAGATAATATTCTGATTGAAATTACAAAAACGATGCGCGCACAGGCAGAACCGTTTGATTTAATTGGAAGAATATCAGGAGATCAGTTTTGTGTTTTATTCACCAATATGCTAGAAACGCACGAGATTGAAATGAAAACGCACAGGCTTTTTCTGGCAATCAACAAGAATATCGAGTTGGAGGAGCGGCTCTTTTACATAACATTCAGTATGGGGATATCTATTTTCCCTGACCATGCATCTGATTATCTCAGCCTGTCAATTAAATCTGATACAGCAATGTTTCGATCAAAAGAGTTGGGCAAAGATCAGTACACATTTTATTCTCAAACGATGGAAAATATCTCGAGTAATTTTTTGAAATTAACAGGCAGAATTCGTAACGCAATTGAAAATGATTTGTTTACATTGCATTATCAACCGCAGCATGATTTGAAGAGTGGGTTGATTGCCGGAGTGGAAGCATTAATAAGACTAAACGACAGCGGCAGTGAAATGATTTCTCCTGCGGAATTCATTCCGTTTTCGGAAGAAAACGGAATGATTGTTGCGATCGACCATTGGGTATTGAATAACGCCTTCCGTCAAAAAAAGATGTGGGAAGAAAGTGGCGTTGTCGGGTTGAAGCTGTGCCTTAACATTTCCGGTAAAACACTGATCAGAGAAAACTCTGTAACTGATTTAAAGAAGATTATTGATCAATACGATATCAGATATGATGAAGTTGAGTTTGAAATTACGGAAACAGCAATCATTCATGATTTTGCCAAGGTGATTTGTGTCTTAGACGAATTGAGGAAACTTGGTATTGCCGTTGCGTTGGATGACTTTGGAACAGGATATTCTTCTCTGACTTATTTACAGGATCTTCCGATTGACACCGTAAAAGTTGACCGATCTTTTCTGACAAACATTCAATCAGATAAAAATGGCGATCATATCTATCATCTCATTGTTGAAATGGCGCATTGTTTTAACCTTCGTGTTGTTGCAGAAGGAATTGAAACTGACGAGCAAAGGGTTTTTATTATTGAACAAGGTTGTGATATCGGGCAAGGGTTTTACTTTGGGAAACCTATGCCTGCAGATATTTTGGACAAAATACTGCACAAAATATAAATTTGGAAGTGCCTATTGTTTGTGATTGTCTTAAAAGGACGTGCAATAGGATTACGGAAAGGCAATACAGTAATTTAAATTATATTGCGCAGTCGAAAAAGTATAATTCTCTGCTGTTCTTTTGGGTTTAGGGTATTTTTATATTTATTATACGTATCACCTGATACGCAGATATGCTGTTTTCTTTTAATATTGCGTCTTGGTGTGTGTTATAATATAGTAAATTATTTGAAATACTTTGATAAAGGGGCTTCTTGTATGAAACAATATTATGATGCGGTCTATTACAGGAAATCGGTCAGAAAATACAACATGACTCCCTTGACAAAAGACTCGATGGAAAGTGTGAAAGCTGCGCTGAAAACTGTGGAACCACTTGATCCTGACATTCGATTTAAAATACTCATAAAAAATGCGGAAGAGTTTAAATCTCCCATAAAAGCACCGCACAGTCTGTGTTTTTATTCTGAAGAAAAAGAGCGCTATTTGCTGAATGCCGGCTATATACTCGAACAATTGGTGTTGGCCCTGACGTCAATGGCTTTGGGAACCTGTTGGGTTGGAATGGCAAAGCCTGAGGAAACAGAATTTCAAGGCATGCCATTTATCATTCTTGTTGTTTTCGGAGAAGCTGCGGAACCCGTACATCGGGAGTCGGTTTCCGAATTTAAAAGAAAAAACTTCGACGACATTACGGATATCCATGGGCATGGAGGATTGTTGGGGGTTGTGAGGTTGGCTCCGTCCGCAATGAATAATCAACCTTGGCTGTTTACTGCTTATCGTGATAAAATTGTAATAGCGCGCACGAAACAAAACGTCATGAAAGCAGTTTTTCTTGATCGATTCAATCACATTGACATGGGTATCGCTATGTGCCATATGCAGATCGGAGCTGAAAAATTGGCACAGAGAGTTGTGTTTTCTTATCAGGAATATCCTGTGCCAAGAAAAAGTTATTTTGTAGCCGCAGCAGAACTGCAAAGAATGAGACCTTAACTGAGGTGGGTTAGTATATGGGTGAGCTTTCAGAATTGAAAAATATCAGTAAAGTTACAGAAAATCTTCTCAATCGAGTCGGGATCAGGACGATTGACGAGTTCCGCCGAAAAGATGTGAAAGAAACTTTTGTGTTGATTCGCGAAATGGACTGCGGTGCATGTCTGAGTTTGCTTTATGGCCTTTACGGCGCAATGACAGATACAAGATGGTGTGATTTGGATAATCAGACAAAAACGGAATTAAAGCGGTTCTTTCAGTCTTTAAAATAAGAAATATAGGGGAAGCATGAATGGAAAGAGTTGTTCATATGGATAGCATTCCCAGCGAATTTTCGGATGATCCGAAATTTGAAACATCGCTGAAAACATTTTTTGCGGGTGACTATCTCGGAAGCGAGAAAATTTATGTCAACATTGATTGTGTGAAACCGGGAGCAAAAAGTTCCAAATATCACAGCCACAGCCTGCAGGAGGAATTTTTCATTATTTTGTCAGGCAGCGGAATGCTGCGGTTTAATGAGGAATATTTCCCGGTAGGTCCGGGAGATATGATTTCCAAAACTGCCGGTAAAATGAATACGCATCAATTCATCAATACGGGGGATGATCTGTTGAAAATCCTTGACGTCGGAACCAGGGAACGTGGAGATGTCGCATACTATCCCGATGAAGATACGGTTATGTTCAGGGATGACCGAAAGGCATTCAGAAAAGAATGTTTAACGGACAAATGGTCATCCGACCCGAATATCGGCTAAAATAAAAACAGCGTACCGCTGTTTTTATTTTAGTCTTTTTTTGTTTTCGTTCGGTAAAGAATTTTGATCGGGGTTCCGCTGAAGCCGAATGTTTCTCGGAGTTTGCCCTCCAAATATCTGGTATAGCTTTGTTCCGACAGCGTTTCGTCATTCACGAAAAGCAGAATGGCAGGCGGTCTTGTGCCTACTTGCGAAACATAATATACTTTCTGATGTCTGCCGCCTTTTGATGGCGTCGAATTCATAGAAACGGCATTTCCGATCACTTCATTGAGCAATCCTGTTGAAATTCGTCGTTCATATTGTTCGATCACTTTGAGTATCGTCGGCATGATTTTATCGGTACGTTTTCCGTCAATTGCGGAGAGAAAGAGTATAGGTGCATAATCGATAAAATGAAGCTTGCGGCGGATATCTTTTTCCATTTCGATCATCGTGTTGGTTTCTTTTTTGACAAGATCCCATTTATTGATAATAATCACGATTGCTTTGTTCGCCTCTTGGATCAATCCCGCGATTTTTGTATCCTGCTCGCTGACTCCAATGGTTGCGTCAATCATTAATACGCATACATTGCTGCGTTCGATGGAACGGACGGCACGAAGCATAGAGTAGTATTCGACCGGAAGGTCAGACTTGGTTTTGCGTTTAATTCCGGCAGTATCGATCAAGGTATACATATTTTCGTCATATGTGAATTCCGTATCGATCGAGTCTCGCGTAGTGCCTGCAATTTCGCTTACGATCAATCGATCTTCCCCAAGCAGTGTATTGATCAATGTGGATTTCCCGGCGTTTGGTTTTCCGACAACGGCGATTTTGTAATTGTTGCTTTCATCGATATCCTTTTGATCTTCGGGGAATCTGCTGACAACCTCATCGAGCAGATCTCCCACGCCCAATCCATGTTCGGCACTGAGTGGTACGGGATCTCCCAATCCCAGATCGTAAAATTCGTAAGTAAGACTTACTTTGTCCCAATGATCAATTTTATTGACAGCAAGAATACATTTGGTGCTGTTTTTGCGAATCATCGAAGAGATTTCTTTGTCTGCCGCGGTAACTCCGTCTTTTGCATCAACCACAAAAACGATCACATCTGCCATTTCCATTGCAATCTGTGCTTGTCTGCGCATCTGAGAAAGAATTACATCTGTCGAATCCGGTTCAATGCCTCCTGTATCAATCAAATAAAACGAGCTGCCGTTCCAACTGCTTTCGGCAATGATCCGATCTCTTGTGACGCCGGGTGTATCTTCGACTATCGATATTCTTCTTCCTGCCAGTTTATTAAACAAGGTGGATTTTCCTGTATTCGGTCTGCCGACCAATGCGACATACGGTTTATTCATACCGTGTCCTCCAATTCTGCAATGTTTCCATCAACCCTGCTCCGTAATGTGGTGAGACGATGCAATGAATGCCCAATTGCTCTGAAATTGCTGACAATGGGGTATTATCCAAAAAAAGCGGTTCGTCGTCCTTCAGCATTGTGGATGGAATGATCAGATTTTCTGCATGTGTTTTATTGCCGAGCTGCTCTATAATATCACTTCCGCATACCAAACCGGCTACGGTAATGGTATTCCCGAAAAAGACGTTTTCGATGGGAATGACATCCAATCGGCATTGCGGGTGTTTTTGCATGATTGTCCGTGCTGCACTCTGAATAACCGGAAATGCAAGCGTTCCGGTCAGCAGAGTTGCGTTCATTTGCGGAATCGAATATGTTTCGTCCGACAGAATATCATCGATCTCGTCAATGAAACTGCGGCACATTCCGACCCCGTTTTCGTATTGAATATAATCTCCGTAATATGCGTCGGGAGGGAACGGTTGTTTTGCTAAAATATAAAATTCATCGGATGCGCAAATAATTTCCGATCCGCTTAGGGCTTCCGCCTTTTTTCTGTATTCGTCAATGGTTGAGAGTACCTTGCATGCTTCTGACTCATTGAATAGACGCAGAGCATACAGATTGTCTCTGTATTTGGTCAAACCGACCGGCACGCAGGATACACTTTGTACTGCCGGCAGCAAGGATAAAATATCATTCAATGTTTGTTTCAGCATGTCTCCGTCGTTGATGCCGGGGCAGAGAACCAGTTGTAGATTCAGTTTTATATTCCCCTTTTTTAATTGTTGCAGCTGGGATAACAATTCTCCTGCATTTTTGTTTCGCAGCATGGAGACACGCAGATTCGGACCTGTCGCATGAACAGAAATATTCATGGGGGACAATCCAAATTGAACGATGCGCTGAATTTCTTCTTCCGGGACATTCGTGAGCGTAATATAATTTCCGCAAAGGAAAGACAGACGGTAGTCATCATCCTTGAAATACAGGGTTTCACGCAGTCCTTGCGGCATCTGATCCATGAAGCAAAAAATACAATTATTATGACATCTTCTGGGCTCGTCCGCAGTCAGCGTTTCAAAACCAATCCCTGAAGGCTCCCAATCGGGGTTTGTTATATTCAGTTTTTTTTCTTTCCCACCGCGTTGGACTGTCAAAGTATAAGATTCTTCGGATGTTTCGGTCAGAAAATCAATGATATCAAAATCGATTTTCCCGCTGACTGCTAAAAGTTCATCACCTTTTCTGATTCCGTATTTGTCTGCAACCGAATGCGGTGCAACGCTCAGAATTATTTTTCCCATTAATTAATTTCCGTTCTGTTGATATTCGTTCGGACGATGCAGTGCCAAGGCTTGGATTGCCGATTTATTTCATTTTCTTCAATGATTGTATTGCCTGGTTACTCGGGGTTACATAGAGGGTCTTATGATTGGTATAAATTACTTTGCCAAGCGGTGAACCACTCGGTTTTTTTACATATTTGACATAAGCATAGTCAACCGGTACGTTTTCTGATGTCGAAGCTTTGGAGTAAAAAGCTGCGAGTATGGCGGCGTGCACCAATGATTCCTCGGAGAATGTGCCGCGGCTTGTTTTCAGTATAACATGACTGCCGGGGATATCCTTTGTATGCAGCCAAATATCATCTTTAATTGATGACTTGAGCGTTAATTGATCATTTTGTCGGTCATTTTTTCCAACAAAGATATCAAATCCGTCAGGTGTAAGGTAATGGTGCGGTACAGAGGGTTGTTGCTTTTGAAATATCTTCTTCTTTTTTAGAATGCCATGTTTGACCAGACTCTCAATAATTTCTTCCGCATCCGCCGCGTTTTGGGCGTTGGTCAGATAGTAATGTTGAGAAGAAAGATAATAAATAACGTCTTCGCTTGTCCGTATCAATTTTGTCAAATGTTCCACCGCACTTTTTGCTTTTGTGTATTTTTTAAAATAGAGCTGCGCATTCTGCGATGGTGAATAATCGGCACGAATCATGATATTTACTTCGCTCGGCGGAGACGAAAAATAATTCTCCACTGTTACCGTGGTCATTCCTTTTTTAATGCGACCCAGATTGGACAAAAGCAAATTCCCGAATTGCTGCAATTGATCGCTGTCAAGGGCGCTATCCATTTCCTGTTTTCGCAGTTGCAGTTTATGTTCTTCTTTTGCGATTAACGACGACAGCAGTTTAATCGTGAGCTCATACTTTTCGTTAATATGACTGCTCACGTGTTTTTTCGCATAGTATTGCTCGCAAACATTGTTCATTTCAGGGAATGGACGTGCATCAAGTTGATCGTATATGCTGTAATAACTGTAGCTGAAGTCCTTCAGAGCTTCATTGGAATCATAATAAAGATAGCTTTCGTTTCCGTCCAAATCAGAAAAAAATGTACGGATCGTCTCGCAAAGCTTCAGTAAGGTGTCGTTATTCAAATCGGCGATCGGTGTCGTCAAGTCAATATTGGAATCGAGAACAAGACTGTTTGCCAATTGAGGCGATATTCCGCTGAAAACAGATAAAATAGCATTGTTGCAGGATTTCTCGGGGAAAAACAACAAACGCTGTGCCGCATCAAATGAATTGAAGTCCATCGGGTTAATCCTGTCATTCAGCGGGAAAGCATAGGGTTTCCCAGGCATGACTTCCCGCACACTGGTTTTCAGTTTTGTTACGTGTTTGATGGCATCGAGTATTTTGCCTGTTTCCTCATTGACGAGGATTAAATTGGAGTGCCGTCCCATGATTTCGGAGATCAGAGACAAATGCATCAGGCATCCGGCTTCATCCAATGTTTCGATTTTCAGAATTATGATTCTGTCAAAATCTTTTTGCTGAACTTCTTTGACAATCCGGAAGATGCCAAAAATGTAGTAATGGAAATTAGAGGTGGTACAGGTGGTG
>CAYUFL010000040.1:12727-15105 GCA_964444065.1 uncultured Lachnospiraceae bacterium | reverse complement strand
GACAGAAGTTGATAATTATCCCGGCAGCGAAAAAAATGCAACCGGCGAATCAATTACTTTTCGTATGTTTGAACAATGTCAGGATGCCGGGTGCGAATTTATATATGATGATATTATATCTGTAAAAAAACAAGATGACATATTTCTTTTGGAATCAATTTCAGGGAAATCATATCAAACCAAGAGTGTGATTCTCTGTTCAGGAACCAATCCCAAATTGCTTGGTGCAAAAGGTGAGATCGAGTTTCGTGGCAGAGGGGTGTCCTATTGCGCAACTTGCGATGCAGGATTCTTTAAAAATATGCATGTTGCAATTGTAGGCGGAGGAGATACCGCAATCAAAGAAGCCGATTATCTGACAAAGTTTGCTTCAAAGGTTACGGTTATCCATCGAAGAGAAGAATTCAGAGCCACAAAGGTTTTGCTTGATGAGTTAAAAAAGAATCCCAAAATTGCGTTTGAATTAAATCAAACAATACAGGAAATACAGGGAGATACAAAGGTTAGAAATCTCTTGCTGAAAGATGTGATGACAGACGAAATAAAATCTTTAGTGGTTGATGGTTTATTTATTTTTGCCGGATATGAACCAAATTTGCCCATTTTATCAGAAGAGATTACTCTGGATGAAAACGGATTTGTCATAACCGATGAAAACATGTATACATCGCTGCCCGGGTTATTTGCGGCAGGAGATATTCGTTCGAAACGGCTGAAGCAGGTAATTACTGCAGCAGCAGATGGTGCAATCGCAGCAGTGGAAGCAGAACACTATAACAAAACGTTGAATTGGTAAATATCGAAATGAAAAAAATACTTATTGTTCTGATTTCAATTTTTATGATACTAAGTCTGACTTCATGCAAAAAAAGCGATAAAACAATTATATTAATTACGGATGAAGCAGGAACGAATGACGGTTATTACAATCAATTAACTTATGAGGGATTGAAAAAGGCCGCAAGCGAATATGATTTTAATTTAATCGTAAGCACGCCCAAAAATTCATCGCAGTACGATGCTGTTTTTCAAGATGTGATTGATCAAAATCCAAATTTAATTGTTATATCAAATCCTGATATGGAAGCAACAGCCGTTGCGTATGCAAAAAATAATCCTGATCTTGATTTTGTACTGGTGGAGAGTAATGCCGATTTAAATCTAGACGGTATACAGGATGCAACGAATATCTACAGTATCAGATTTCAGCAATCAGAAGAAGGTTTTATTTCCGGGATACTTGCTGCCGCACTTGCCACAAATCAAGTGGCTTTTATCGGAGCAAATGAGTTTAACAGCTACATTCAATATGAATCCGGCTTTCGAGCAGGCGTTTCAACGATTAATCCGAGTACTTCTGTTGATGTGATTTATATTAAAGAAAGTACGGCATCAGATCAAGTTCAGGCACAAGTTACTCAAATGATTCAGAATGGCGTCCAAGTTATTTTCACACTAAATAAAAATACCGGAATTTATGTTGCTGCACAAGAGGCAGGCATTCCTGTCATTATTTGCGATTATGATTATTCCAGTCAAATAGCAATCGGTAAAAAATCCATAGCTTTTACAGCAGAAAAGAAAATAGACCAAGCAGTATTTATTGCTGTTTCAGATTATTTTAATGGTTTGTTCAAAGGGCAAATTAAATATTTTACTTATGCAGATGATTGTTTTGGTTATAAAATCATTGAAAGATCCGTCGTTACCGATGATGTGGAAACATTAATTATTGCATGGGCAGCAGAATTGAAAAATCGGACATTTACCGTGCCTGATACCAGAGCACAATACAATACATTCACTCCGCCTCAGCTCACCGTACAGGATCAAGCTGAGTAATAAAACCCAGAGTGGTAAGGAATCGTATTCACATGTTAAATAAATTTAAAAAAGCGATCGTTTTAATGCTCGTGTTTACACTTGTTTTTGCGCAGGGATGTACAAACAACAGCACGAAAGATAAACTAAAAATTGCGTATATTATGGATCCGTCAGGCAAAGCGAATTCAGAGAATACGGATGTGATTGCAGCTTTCGAGGAAATTCAATCATATTATGATTTTCAGTACGATATCTATTCACCCAAAAATAACGATAACGTTGAAAAACAAGTGATTGCTTGTTTTTCATCCGACTATGATTTAATAATAGGATCTTCGTATATTGTCAATAGTGATCTGCTTGAAAATAAATCAGACTATCCGAATGTTAATATCGCCTTGATCGGTTCGGATGACACATCAGCTGTTTCTATGAATATTAATTTTAAGATGGAAGAAGCATCCTTTTTGGCAGGTGTACTGGCAGCATCTACGTCTACAACCGGAATCATCGGATATGTTGGCGCATATGCCGATAATCTGACAAATTATGAA
>CAYUFL010000040.1:0-12717 GCA_964444065.1 uncultured Lachnospiraceae bacterium | reverse complement strand
ATTGGTTATTATGCTGGAGCAAAAACAGTAAATCCGAATATAACTATATTGTCAAATTACACAAACTCATACAACAATGTAACAAATGGATATACGTTTGCCAGCAGTCAAATTTCAGCAGGCGCGGATGTCATTTTTGCTAATTGTGGTGCATCTGCCCAAGGGGTGGGTAACGCTGTTTCAGAACATGATAATGTTGCAATCATTGATTCCGATCTGTTTGATAATGAAAACAGCGAGCATCTGATTGGCAAAACTGTAAAAAATTATAAAAAAGCCGCATTATATCTGATCGACAGTTTTATCAATGATAATTATTTATTAAGTACAACAAATTGCGGAATATCCTACGATATGGTAGATTTACAACAAACCGATTTGATTTCTGATCAAAATAAAGACTTACTAAACCAATATCGTACACAAATCCGTCAATACTCTGTTTCAATTCCTACCACTTGGGATAATTATAATAACTTCAATTATTATTCTTATATCATTAACAATTAATTCATGTCTGCAAGGAGAATATAAAATGAAACTGGAAATCAACAAAACGACTCATCCCCAAAACAAGCCAGATTTCAGTCAACTGGGATTCGGTAAATATTTTACAGATCATATGCTGCTTATGAAATATAAAGAAGGCAAGGGTTGGTATGAAGCACAGATTAAAGCATATGAACCGATATGTTTGAATCCAAGTGCATTGGTTTTTCACTATGGGCAAGAAACATTCGAAGGATTGAAAGCATATAAAAATAAAAACGGAAAAATTACGCTTTTCAGACCCATGGATAATTTTTTGAGAATGAACCGATCGAATGCGCGCATGTGTATGCCTGCGATCGATCCTGATTTTGTATTGGATGCATTGAAAGAACTGCTTTTGATTGACAGCGAATGGATTCCGTCTGAAGCGGGTACTTCTTTGTATATCAGACCGTTTATGATTGCTACAGAAGAATCGCTCGGGGTAAAAGTGTCCAGTGAATATCTGTTTATGATCATTCTTTCTCCGGTTGGATCATATTATGCGGAAGGTCTCAAACCGACCAATATATATGTAGAAGATCAATACGTAAGAGCAATGATGGGCGGAACCGGTGAGGCTAAGTGTGGAGGGAATTACGCAGTCAGTCTGAAACCATATCAAAAAGCGAAAGCAGACGGATACTCTCAGGTTTTGTTTCTTGATGGAAAAGAAAACAAATTTGTAGAAGAAATCGGTACTTCAAATGCATTTTTTGTTATTGACGGTGAAATCATTACGACACCTCTGATTGGTACGATTCTTCCTGGAATAACCCGCGATTCAATTATAAAGATAGCGAAGAGCAAAGGATATAAAGTAACGGAGCGTTTGCTTTCTATCAACGAAATTGAAGAAGCATATTCGCAGAATAAATTAGATGAAGCTTTTGCTTCGGGGACAGCTGCCGTAATCTCACCAATCGGTGTTTTGACCTATAAAGATAAAAAAATGGTTATCAATAATGATGAAATCGGCAAGATATCGCAGGAATTATATGATGGACTAACCTCAATTCAAACAGGAGCGGCGCCCGATATCTATCAATGGGTTGTGCCAATTAATTAGCCATGATGAAACTGCTGTCGCCTGCCGGAGATCTGCAAAAATTAATTTATGCTGTCAGATATGGTGCAGATGCAGTATATCTCGGGGGTACTGATTTCAGTATGCGTGCGAATGCGGGGAATTTTACGGATGATGATTTAACGCAAGGAATCACATATGCGCACGACAGAGGAGTTTTAGTAAATGTTGCCATCAATATTGCAGTGCACAATCAAGATATTCGAAACATTGTTGACTACACCCGTAGAGTAGTAAATATGGGTGTTGACGGGTTGATCATTTCGGATCCGGGCGTTATTGATGTGATCAAAAATGAATTTCCCGAGATGTTCCTGACGCTCAGCACGCAGGCGAATACAACAAACTACCGAAGCTTGGACTTTTGGAAGAAGAACGGAATCAATCGTGTTGTTCTTGCAAGAGAGCTGACATTTCAGGAAATCAAAGAAATTAGCAGCAAGAAACCGAAAGATATGGAAATAGAAGTATTTGTTCACGGTGCCATGTGTATGTCCTATTCCGGACGATGTATGTTAAGCTATTTCCTTGCGAACCGAGATGCAAATCGGGGCGATTGCGCGCAGCCTTGCAGGTGGAAATATACATTAACCGAAAAAAACAGACCAAATCAAGAATATGACATTGTCGAAGACGGTCAAGAGACATATATCTTTAATTCAAAAGACCTTTGTTTGATAAGGTATGTAAAAGAATTGATGGATGCAGGTGTTGATAGTCTGAAAATCGAAGGACGCATGAAGAGTAATTATTATGTTGCGACTGTTACAAATGCGTATAAGACTGCTATAAATAGAGCTTCCGAATCACCCGAATATGTTTGGAATGATTTATACGAAGAATTAACGAAGGTCAGCCATCGGCAGTATACAGAGGCGTTTTACAATGGGTTGGACGTATCTGCGCAAAATTACGAAACGAGCAGTTATGTGCGTAATTATGATTTTGTCGCCGAGGTATCAGAAAATACAGGTGGTTTTGATATGACAAAAATCAACCAAAGAAACAAATTTTTAATAGGGGATGAAGTAGAAATACTGTCTCCCGGACAACCGTCGAAAGCAGTCAAAATAATAAAAATCAAAGATTTTGAAAATAAAGACAGATTATCTGCGCCTCATGCAGATGAAGTGCTTTATATACAAACCGAACCTTTGGTAAGACTGCAGAAATATGATTTGATAAGAAGAAAATGTTTACAATAACTGAAAGCTTGTTTTATCTTTCCTTTTTTTGAACGTTGTGCTAAGATTAATCAATAGTGATTGTAACGAAAGAAGGATAAACATGAGAACTGAACTCCCCATAGCTATGTCAAACAGACATTGCCATCTCGCAAAAGCAGACATCGAAACATTATTTGGGAAGGATTATCAACTATCTCCAATTAAAGATCTCTCCCAGCCCCATCAATTTGCAAGTGACGAACTGGTCGAAATCAAAGGTCCCAAAGGTTCAATTTCCGGCGTGCGTGTCTTGGGACCGGCCAGAACAGCAAGCCAAGTAGAAGTATTGGCATCTGACTGTTACAAACTCGGGATTCCGATTGCAATCAGAGAATCTGGCAAATTGAATGATTCTCCATCAGTAGAAATAATCGGACCAAAAGGAACTGTTACATTGAACGAGGGTGCTATCGTTGCTGCCAGGCATATTCATATGAATGACCAGGAAGCAAAAGACTTTAATGTCGAAAATGGTGAAATCGTCAATGTGGAAGTTGATGGTCCGCGTGGACTGATTTTTAAGGATGTATTGGTGAGATCCGGTGAAATGCATGCACTTGAGATGCATGTGGATACAGAGGAAGGCAATGCTGCCGGTGTAAAAAATGGGCAGCTAGTCAAATTGATTAAATTGAAATAGTCAAAAAACCATGTTTTTAAGAACATGGTTTTTTTGTATTTGCGAAGTTTATAAAAATTATTATAAATATACATAACAAATGGTATAATATACGTACTTGGGAGGAATCAAATGTTTGGAATACCAAATCCGATTGCGTTTACTGTCTTTGGGCATGATATTCGATGGTACGCTTTGCTAATGTGCTCAGCTTTTGTAATTGGATTGATATTAGCAAAATACAGGACAAAAAAATCCGGGCTGAACCCCGATTATATCTATGATGTGTTTATTGCCATTATTCCTCTGGCTGTTATTGGAGCAAGATTATATTACGTAGCGTTTAATTGGGATTATTATAGCATTTATCCGGATCAGATTATTGCGGTTTGGAATGGGGGTCTTGCAATTCACGGAGGTATTATCGGCGGTATTTTAGGGTTATACATCGTTTGTAAAATTCACAAAATACCACTTCTGAAAATGATGGATATTTTAAGTCCGTCACTGATATTGGGGCAGGCGATCGGCAGATGGGGCAATTATTTTAATATGGAGGCTTATGGCAGAGAAACCGCCTTGCCTTGGGCAATCACAGTATATGAAGCCGGTAAAGGGTACATTCATGTACATCCGACTTTTCTCTATGAATCCATATGGGATGTTCTGGTCTTTTTCGTTTTGATTTTATTGATTGACAAGAAAAAAAAATCCGATGGTGTTACAGTATGTTGGTATTTTATTCTGTATTCGATAGGTAGATTTTTCGTAGAGGGTTTACGGACGGACAGTTTGTATTTTATGGGTCTGCGTGCAGCACAACTTGTCAGTATTTTTTGTATTATAGCAGGAAGTACTGCATTGATCATAATTCGGAATCATGCAAAAAGAAAACAGGATGACAATGCAGAACTCCTTTAGCAATCTGCGAAAGATGATGAGGACTACTCAAAATTATGAAAGTAAGATTTTAACGCAAAACGCATGAAAGTAATAAAAAAACGATTAGACAGTGCTGTTTATGATAAAGGATTGACCGAAAGCAGAGAGAAAGCCAAATCCTTGATTATGGCGGGGCTGGTTTATGTCAACGGGCAAAAAGCGGATAAAGCAGGACTGTTTGTTGCTGATACAGATATCGTAGAGCTGAAAGGTAACGACTGCCCTTATGTCAGCAGAGGCGGTTTGAAATTGGAGAAGGCGTTGAATGAATTCAACATTGATCCTCAAAATAAAATTGTGATCGATATCGGTGCTTCAAGCGGAGGATTCACGGATTGCCTTTTGCAAAACGGTGCAAAGGAAGTGTATGCTGTCGACGTAGGGTATGGACAGATTGCTTATGCGCTTCGTATAGATCCTCGTGTTCATTTATTCGAGAAAACAAACTTCAGATACATGTCATCTGATTCATTGGCGCAACCGGCTGATATCGCCGTTATGGATGTTTCTTTTATATCGATTACGAAACTGGCCGATAATTTAAAAAAATTTTTAACTTCCGATGCCGATTATATTTCTCTGATTAAACCGCAATTTGAATCCGAAAAAAATCAGATAGGAAAAAAAGGGGTTATCACGGAACGAAAATCTCATACTGTAATTTTAACAAAAGTGATTTGCAGTATGAGAGAAGAAGGCTTTTATCTCAAAAATATTACTTATTCTCCAATTAAGGGTGCAAAAGGAAATATTGAATTCTTAGCACATTTTACTTTAAAATCGTCAGATGAAGTTGCAGATATGGAAAATTTAGTCAATAATATTACGAAGCGGGCACATGAGGCTTTAGTATGAGAAGTATTGCCATCCTTACCAATGAAAAAAAAGATCATAATTACACATTTACGAATGAAGTAGTGAGGTTTTTGCTTCAAAACGATCGTACATGTTATCTGGAAAAGACTGTTTTGCAACAAATCGGAATAGATGCCAAAGAACTCAGTTTACAAACTGTTAAATATTGCGACTTCATACTGGTCATCGGCGGCGATGGCACCATGTTACATGCGATTTTTGAATATGGATCTTTTAATTTGCCGTTTATCGGAATCAACATTGGCAGAATCGGATTTTTGGCTGATTTGTCTGCCGATGGCTATAAAGAGTGTTTTAAAAATATCTTTAATGGCGACTATATTATTGATACGCGAGCTACCGTTTGCCTGAGAGGCAAAGATAAGATATACGGGTACGCGCTGAATGAAATCATGTTTCGGCACAGACAGGGGAGTGGCGTCGGTACATTTAGACTGAGTATCGACCAAACATTGCTCTCAAATTATGTTGGTGACGGGGTACTGATCTGTGCACCGACAGGTTCTACCGCCTATGCGTTTTCTGCCGGTGGTCCGATCATAAACCCCGATTGTGATATCCTGATGATACAGCCTCTTGCACCGCATTCGTTGAACAACCGCAGTGTTATTATCAGCAGCAACGAGACGGTTTCGGTCGACTGGGATCCCGTTGAATCGATTGTGTATATTGATGGTATGAGCATCGATGCATCAGAGAAACGTTTGATTGTGGAAAAAGGAACGCAGAATGTAAAATTTATCAGAACAAAGCAGTACAATTTTTACAATTTGCTTTTTAACAAGTTGATACAAGAAAATCAACAAAGAGGAGTGTGAAAATGAAAGTAGACAGGCATTCAAAGATTTTGCATATTTTAGAAAACAATATTGTCGAGACACAGGAAGATCTGACAGAGTTGCTCAAAGAGAGCGGGATCAGTATCACACAAGCCACAGTATCTCGCGATATCAGAGAATTGAAGTTGATTAAAGTTTTGACCGATGATGGAAAGTATAAATATGCGCCTTACAATACAGACAGCTTTACATTGGATGCCCGAATCGTCAATATATTCGGTGAGGCAGTTTTGACTATTGATTATGCTGGAAATTTTGTATGCATTCATACAATAACCGGAATGGCAAGCGCCGCAGCTGTTGCGATTGATTCACTGAAGTATACCGAGATTTTAGGATGCGTTGCCGGTGATGATACCATATTTATTCTGACTAGAACAGAAGAACATGCAGCAAACTTGGTTAAATATTTCAGAAATATGATAAAACATCATTCTTTGGACGAGCTTTAAACTGAGCAATATTTAGAGAAATAGGTACAATATCATGTTATTGACTTTAAGTATAAAAAATTATGCGATCATTGATAAACTCACCATCGACTTTTCAGATGGGTTTAATGTTTTGACAGGGGAAACAGGTGCCGGAAAATCGATCATTGTCGGAGCGCTTTCTCTTGCGCTTGGATATCGAGCGAATACTGATGCAATCAGGACCGGGACAGATAAAATTACTGTCCAGGCATTATTTTCTTTGGATTATATTGAACCGCAATTACAATCAATTTTTGATGAATTTGGCATTCAACCGGAAGATCAAGCGATTTTACTGACAAGAGAAATTTATCCGAATGGACGGAATATATGTCGTGTAAACGATGTGATAATCAATGTTTTTACATTAAAATCAATCAGTTCATTTATTGTGGATATTCACGGACAGCATGAGCATCAGAAGTTGCTTAATCCTGAGACACATATTGATTTTTTGGATGCTTTTGCGGCAGACTCGATTCAGAATGAAAAGAAAGCTACAAGGATTGCATATGAACAAATGAAATCAGCTGAAAAGGCTGTTTCACTGTTAATTGAGAATGAAAAACAAGCAAGGACAAAAGAATTTGAAGTCCGAGAAAATCTCAAAGAAATCAATTCACTGAAATTGATTCCGGGTGAAGACGAAAAGTTGGAACAGCGCAAAAAAGTACTGGCAAATAGCGAGAAACTTTATGAATTAACAGATTCTGTGTATACAATGTTGTATGCTGCAGATCGGAATATTTGCGATAAGTTGACTGAAGCAAATAAAAAGCTTGAGACAATTGCTGAAATAGACGAGGCATTAAAACCCGATATGCAAGTGATGAACGATGCGCTGATTGCAATTCAGGAAACTGTTTATACACTGCGCGATTACAAAGACGGGATTGAATTCAATCCATCTGAATTGGATCATTTGCATTCTCGTTTGAATAAAATAGATCAGCTGAAAAGAAAGTATGGGGAAACGATAGAAGCTATTATCCAACAGGCAGAAGAGTACCAGGCATTCCTTTCCTTAATTGACGATGGAGAAGAGCAGATCAAGGCTGCACAGAAACACTATGCGGACAGTAAACAAGAATATTTGGAATCCGCATCCCGATTGTCGGGGTTGAGAAAAGCCGCCGCAGATCGGCTTACAACGCGTTTGATGCAAAATTTAAACGATCTTGCGATGACCAATGCCGAATTTGTAGTTGGATTTGAAGATAAATCGACATTCGGCAGATATACAGCAAACGGGATAGACGAAGTACAATTCTATATTTCAACAAATATAGGTCAGGACAAAAAAGCACTGTCAAAAATTGCTTCCGGTGGCGAAATATCCAGAATCATGCTTGCAATTAAAAGTATTTTAGCCGACAGCGATCATACCGACACACTTATTTTCGACGAGATTGATACCGGTATCAGCGGAAGAACAGCACAGATTGTGGCGGAAAAAATGTGCAGTCTCAGTCAGTCTCATCAGATTCTGTGTATTACACATTTAGCTCAAATAGCGTCCATGTCAGACACACATTTTTTAATTGATAAAAACGTCATTGAAAATGAAACTTATACATCATTCACAAAACTCGATAAGATTGGCAGAACACATGAATTAGCCAGAATGTTGGGCGGAGTTCATGTGACAGAGACGACACTTCACCATGCAGCTGAAATGCTGGCACTTGCAGACGAATACAAAAAAAGAACCGTTTAACGGCTCTTTTGCAAATGAATCGCTCTTTCACATGAGCTTATCGCATTGGTAAGATATGACGACGCACGAAGCGATTGGTTCGTGTCATTAAAATTGTATTCGGTTTCTTCTTCGTGGTAAACAAATGGATGGCTTGACTCCAGCATAAAAGATTTATGATATTGTGTACTTTGAATTGTCATCATGAACGTTTTCCAATCAATGCTTCCTTCAAATGGCAGTCGGTGCTGATCTTCTTGCCCATAATTATCATGCAGATGAAGTGCATGAATACGATCACCATAATCGGATAACAATGAGAAATCATTATGTGCTACAATATTGTTATGTCCCGAGTCAAAGCAAAGCCCAATATACGGATTTTGTGCGTAGTTAAGAATCGTTCTCAATATTTGATTGTCTGCCAAATTCTCCACCGCAATTTTTACATCGTATTTGACTGCTATATCTCCGAGTCTTCGAAACCGTTCTAAACAAAAGCGATCTGTGTCAGTATCAGGCATATTTTTCTCAAATGGGTGCACTACCAATGTAGTAACACCATTCATTCCGGCATCCTTAATATCTTGAATATACTGATCAAAAAAAGATTCTCCTTCAAGATTATCATACCAGATTCGATTTGCTCCGTAATACGGGATATGAGCATGCTCAACGTATAAGCCGTAGCGATCTGCCAATTCGGGATGTCCGAGATAATTACCGTCAGTTTTGGAAAAATCATTACCCCACCACGTACATATCGTCTCAAAACCCGCTTCTTTTATTAAGCGTAATTTATCTTCAAATCCTAAAATAAATCCAAACCAGGTGAAAATTCCTTTTTTTTGCATCATGTCCTCCAAATCGTTTTATTATAACATTATTATTAAGAAATAATTGATTTTCTTTGTCAAAGCAAACATTTATTTCATTCTAAGAAGAAGAGTTTGAATAGGCGTCTCTTTACATACAATGTTCAATCGTTTATAATGTTTTCGCATTCTATTACAATAAAGGGAAAAGACAGTAATTATTGTGGATGAAAAGAAATTTTTTAAAAAAAGTGATATTATCGTAATACTGATCATTCTGGCTCTGGGGGTCGGAATTTTACTGTACAATAATCATCAAAAATCAAGCAATGATTTAATTGCTGTAATCAGTTTTGATAACCATGAAGTTATGCGCATTAACCTTTCTGAATCAGAAAACGGAACATTTGTTTTAGAAGAGGATTCAAGTATTATATTCGAAATAAAAGACGGAAGTATTGGATTTATACATTCCGACTGTCCCGATCAATTATGTGTTGCAGCAGGTTTCTTGGATCAGAGCGGCGAAAGTGCGGTATGTTTGCCAAACAAAGTTGTTTTAAAAATTCTTTCAGCAAGTGAAAATGACGATACTCCGGATGCGGTTGTACGATGAGGCATATATGAAAAAGAACAAAGCTAAATTTATTTCCTATATGGGCGTAATGCTCGCCCTAGCAATTGTATTGAACATACTGGAGAATTTGATTCCACCCATTGCGGCCTTGCCACCGGGAGTAAAACTCGGGCTTTCCAATATCGTTACTATGTACTGTTTATTCTTTATCGGTAAATTTCCCGCGCTCACAGTTGCAATCATGAAATCATTTTTCGTACTGTTGACAAAAGGATTTACAGCAGGTATTTTAAGCTTGACCGGCGGACTTTGTGCGCTGGGGATTATGATATTAATCATAATTATTTTTAAAAACCGATGTTCATATACCGTCTTGAGCATCTTTGGCGGCATCTCAAACAATGTCGGACAAATTGCGATGGCATCTCTGATGCTTCAGACTCAATTGATTGTTTATTATCTTCCGGTCTTGCTGCTGGGTGGTCTTTTGGCCGGATTGTTGACCGGAACATTGCTTAGGATTGTGATGCCGGCTTTAAAGAAACTTGAAATATACTGAACAAGGTGGTCATAATGAAAAAAATAATTACTATATGCTGTATAGTACTCATGATATTTTCGGTGGCAGGATGCAGCTTGTCAGGGAAAGAAGAAAAATATCAGGCTGATTTTACAGGTGCTTTCGACACATATATACAAATAATCGGATATGCGAAAAGTGAAGAAGAATTTACAAAACAAGCTGATTTTATTTACAATGAATTAAACGCTTATCACCAATTGTATACGATTTACGATGATTATGAAGGCGTCAATAATATTAAAATGATCAATGATAACGCAGGGATTGCGCCTGTTACCGTTGATCAGAAGATTATAGATTTATTGCAATACGGAAAAGAAATGTACACTTTGACAGAGGGAACCGTGAATATAGCGATGGGAGCCGTACTTTCGATTTGGCACGATTATCGGGAAGCGGGTGTTGCGATTCCATCAATTAACATATTGCAAGACGCTGCAAGACATACCGATATTAATGATTTGATTATTGATGATGAAAATAATACTGTATATCTTACGGATTCTGAAATGTCGCTTGATGTTGGTGCAATAGCGAAAGGATTTGCGACCGAACGTGTTGCAGAAGATGCTTACAATGCCGGATTTATATCAGGAATATTAAGTGTCGGAGGAAATATTAAAACAATTGGGTTGCCGCAAGATTCGTCTAAATCCACGTGGGGTATCGGAATTCAGGATCCTGACAATGTAAATGCGGTATTTGATACCGTATATGTCAATAATGAGTCCATTGTTACAAGCGGAGATTACGAACGCTTTTATATTGTCGATGGTGTAAAATATTGTCATATTATTGATGCGAGTACCTTGATGCCGGCGACGCAATTTCGATCTGTTACCGTGATGACGGAGGATTCCGCACTTGCTGATGTTCTGTCTACTGCGTTGTTTATACTGCCATACGAGAAAGGACTTGCTTTGGTTAATTCAATCAATGGGGTGAACTGCTATTGGATTTTTTCGGATGGGTCGGTTAAGTACACAAATGGATTTGCGAGCATTATAAAATCGAATGGCGCAACCGGGAATTGAATTAATAAATAACTTCATACCAATACGAGAGGGTTTTTCTAACACGAAAGCCTTCTTTTTTATATAGAGCGATGGCAGGTATATTCATGCTCGAAGCAGTTAATTCTATGAGCGCAACATTTTCAGCTGCAAAAATATAATAGATGTTATGAAGCAGTGAGTGGGCATACCCATTTCCTCTAAATTGTTGCAAAATACCAATTGCTTCAATGGACGCATTTTTTTTACTGATTTGATATTCACAAAACCCAATCAGGGTTTTATTGTGATAAAAAAAACAGATATCATAGTTGTTTCGATTTAAAAGATTGATGATATCGTTTCTGCGATAAAAGGAAGCATTTGGTACATCCCAGAAAACTTTGCGATACATTTCGATATATGTCTCAATTTCGGCGAAATTGATTTTTTTTAACTTAAATGATGGTTCATATTGTGGAATTGATATACTTAATTTTTTTTGCATTGTTATCATATTATGCTTGTGTTGTATTTGAATTTTACCAAGGTACTTTTTTCGATATCGTTCTTTTTTGAATCCGATCATTAACTTTTCAGGGTTATATTTGAACATGCAATGGATGGTGTATTCCCAAACAATATCTAACTTTTTCTTAGGGCACTTGTTGATTGATATATAACCGATTCCGATGATTGGAATATCCTCTCTGAAGAGTTTAATGTTGCACTCAGATAAAGACAAGATATCGGTATTTTGTTTCATTTGAAGCTCCTTCTAAGATGATGCAAACAATGGAAAAAGGTTTAATGCATCGAGTATTTGTGATAGAATAAACTAATGTATTTATTATATGATATTTTTGAGTCAATACAGAGTATTGCACGTAAATTCAGGAGGAACAATGAAAGCCGTAATTACAGTTATCGGAGTCGATAAAACAGGAATCATATACAAAGTATCAAAAATACTTTATGAAATGAACATCAATATTGAGGATATCAGTCAAACCGTAATGCAAGATTATTTCACGATGCTTATGCTGGTTTCTGCACCGGAATCGATGCATATTGCCAATATTGTCGAAGCAATGAAAGTTTTGCAGGATGATGGATTGTCTATACAGGTACAAAAAACAGATATTTTTGATGTTATGCATAATATTTAAGGAGCGCTTATTTCATGGTAATGTACAATGATGTATTGGAAACAATACAAATGCTGGAAAAAGAAAAACTTGATATTCGAACCATTACAATGGGGATTTCATTGTTGGACTGTTTCGGTGCGGATAATAAAACAACCGCAATAAAAATATACGATAAAATAACAGGATTTGCAAAAAATCTTGTTAAAACTGGTGAAGAGATTGCAAGTGAATACGGTATTCCGATTATCAATAAAAGAATTTCGGTCACACCGCTTTCTTTGGCGGCATGTTCTTCGGAAGATGATTTTAT
>CAYUFL010000039.1:0-16371 GCA_964444065.1 uncultured Lachnospiraceae bacterium | reverse complement strand
TCATTGATATTTTGCATCAGCCTTTTGACTTTACACAAAACTTGGGATAGAACCGATATTCCTTTCGTTATGTGAGTTTTACGGCGGATCAACTGAAATATGTCTTGCTGATTAATATCGATTCGGAAAACGGATCCTTTCTGCGCTTATGCAATGTATTGATTTTTAGTTTGGTTATACTGACTGTTATCAGCTACTTCCTTTCTGTTTACCTTGCAAATCATGCGTTGAGACCCATTAAAAAATCCTATGATCAGCAGGTACAATTTGTGCAGGACGCATCTCATGAAATGAGGACACCATTGTCGATCATGAAAGGGAAAGTTGAACTTTTGGCAGTTCATTCGGACGAAGCGATTGAAATGCATGCCGATCTTTTGTCTGATATTATGAGTGAATTATGCGGAATGGAGAAGCTAAACAACGATTTGTTGCTGCTTTCAAAAGAAGCGGTTGATATCAGCGTCAACCGAACTGATTTTTACCTGACTGATTTCATCTCTGATCTGTCAGACTATTACACTGCACTCGCTGATACGCAGAATAAAATTTTTCGGGTTGCATACAATTCAGATGTTCTGATGCACGATGATTATGCCAAAATGAAACGCAGTGTCATTCTTTTGCTTGAAAATGCATATCGGTATACACACGAAAACGATCGGATTGATCTAAGTTTTCAATTGAAAGAAAAAGTACTTCGTATTTCGGTTCGGGATACCGGCATTGGGATCAGACAGGAAGATCAAACAAAAATATTTGAACGCTTTTATCGAAGCGCCGATGTGCGCGGCATGAATATTGAAGGCAGCGGGATAGGGCTGAGCATTCTTCAGTCGCTTTCGCGTACGCTCGGCTTTCGAATTGAGCTTCACTCCGAATATAAAATCGGAACAGAGTTTGTATTGATATATCCGTTACGGTAAGTTCAGGTTAAAACATCATTAATTCAAAATATATTTTCGCATTTAAGCAACTGTTAAGCCTTGAATCCTATGGTTAATCCATAATTCAAGGAGGATAATATGTATATTTTCAGAAATGCATTGAAAAGCATATTCCGGTCAAAAGGAAGAAATATTCTGATCGGAATCATTGTAATCATCATTGCCACAGCAAGTTGCGTGTCATTGGCAATTAAACAGGCAGCGAAAACTGCGGAAGAGCAGGGACTTGAAGACCTGACGATCACGGCAACGATCGGAGTGGATCGACAGTCCGTTATGGGAGGCTTCACCCAAGGACAGGATCCCTCAGAAATGATGCAGTCTATCCAGGCGTATGCATCACTGAGTTTGGATCAACTGGAAACATATGCAACATCAGAATATGTGCAGAATTTCATTTATTATGTATCCGGATTTATGGATGCAAGCGGAGATTTGCAGGCATATGAAACAACCGCAACTTCTACCGACAGCAGCACTGTTGCAAACAATGCAATGGGCGAAGCACAGATGGCATCGCAAGGGGATTTCACACTTGTCGGATATGACTCGGAAGACGCGATGACTGATTTTATTGATGGTACCTCCACTATTTCGGAAGGTAGCATGTTCGATGTGACAAGTTCCGATATGAACTGTATTGTCAGCAGCGAACTGTCTGTGCTCAATGGTATTTCCGTAGGCGGCACAATTACATTGGCAAATCCGAACGATTCAACCCAAGTATACACATTTACCGTTGTCGGTATTTACACTAATTCTCAGTCGGGTACACAAAGCGGTGGTATGATGTTTTCTTCTGCTCAAGATGCGGCAAATCAGATTTATATAAGTTATGGTGCATTTGAAAATGTAATTTCTGCTTCCGAAACATCAAACTCAGATACCGCAGTTTCGGCTGATGTTACAGGAACGTATCTGTTTGCGAATGTGGATGATTATAACAGTTTTGCCGCAGCGGTATATGATATGGGGTTGGACGAAAACTATACTGTCACCTCAACAGACCTTGAGCAGTACGAGCAAAGTATTGTTTCCCTTCAAAATGTTACATCTTTTGCAAATATGCTGCTGTGGATTATTCTCGGTGTTGGCGGCGTGATTTTGCTTGTAAAGCATTTTGTTTAGTATCGTACAAGCTGCGTGATTTTGATCGTATTCAATATCTACAGCATCAGGGAACGAAAATATGAAGTTGGCGTATTGACTGCAATCGGTATGAAAAAGAACAAAGTAGCATCGCAGTTTATGACTGAATTGTTTGTTGTTACTTTTATTGCGATGATCGTTGGTACGATTATTGGGTCTGTTATTTCCGTACCGGTTGCGGATAAATTACTTGCCGCGCAAACAACATCGCAACAAACACAACAGCAGCAAATTAATTCCAATTTCGGACGCGGAGAGGATGATTCCTCAGGCAGCAACACCTCCGAAGATGCACAGATGCAGGGAGGTTCCGGTTTCGGACAAAATGCAATGAACGCGATCGGAAACTACGTGAGCGACATCAATGCCACAGTCAATTTTCTTGTTATATTGGAACTGCTTGGCATCGGCGTTTTGCTGACGGTAGTTTCAAGCAGTGCGGCGATTATATTCATACTAAGATATGAGCCGCTGAAAATACTTTCGAGCAGATCATAAGGAGGCACATATGAGCATACTTAAATTGGATAACGTCAGTTATTCGTATGAAAAAAGCAGATCGGTTGTTTTAAAAGAAATCAGCTATGAATTTGAAAAAGGCAAAGTATATGCCATTGTTGGCAAATCCGGAGCAGGGAAGACAACACTGCTTTCTTTGCTCTCCGGATTAACAGTGCCCGTGAACGGTACCATTGCATTTGATGGGCATGATATCAGCAAGATGGATCGGTATAATTACCGAAGTCAGGATGTCGGTGTTATTTTCCAAAATTTTAATTTACTTCCGCATCTGACTGCCGTTGAAAATGTCGTACTTTCAATGGATATTTCCGGGAAAAAAATAGACAATAAAAAAGAACGTGCCATGGAGCTGCTTGAAAAAGTTGAGATCGACGAATTAACCGCGAACAGAAGAATACTCAAACTTTCGGGCGGAGAACAGCAACGAGTCGCGATTGCGCGTGCGCTTGCATATGATCCTCAGATTATTCTTGCGGATGAGCCGACAGGGAATTTGGATGTCGAAACGCAGAATGAGGTGATCGGCATTCTATCTTCTTTGGCAAAAGAGGAGAATCGCTGTATTATTATCGTAACGCATTCTCCTGAAGTGGCAAAGTGCGCTGACGAAGTATACCAGCTCAAAAGCAACAAGACATCCCCAAAAGATAAAAAAACCATCTGCGTCTGAATGTTTTGGAGATCATAAGAGAAACAAAAAAGCATCTGCTGAGTAGCCGATGCTTTTTCTGTACAGATGCTTTTTTAGGATAATTTACTTCTTAAATATGCATCGATAAATAAATCGATTTCCCCGTCCATAACCGCCTGTACATTGCCTGTTTCGGTATTCGTGCGATGATCTTTGACCAAGCTGTAAGGATGGAAGACGTAGGAACGGATCTGATTGCCCCAGGCAATCTGTCCGTAATCTCCCTGCAGATCAGAGATTTTGTCCTTATGTTCCTGCTCCATCAATTCCATCAGTTTCGAGGCAAGCATGCGCAACGCCAGTTCTTTGTTTTGGTGCTGGCTTCGTTCGTTTTGACATGCAACGACGATCCCTGTGGGCAGATGCGTGATTCTGATTGCGGAGTCTGTTTTGTTGACATGCTGTCCGCCCGCGCCGCTTGCGCGGTAGGTGTCAATCCGCAGATCGGAAGGATCAATTTCGATCTTGAAATCTTCGTTGAGTTCCGGAATGATATCAACAGATGCAAAAGAGGTATGTCTTCTGCCCGCGGAATCAAACGGAGAGATACGTACCAGACGATGAACCCCTTTCTCTGCTTTCAGATATCCGTAAGCATTGATCCCTTCAAACAAAAGCGTTACGCTTTTTATTCCTGCAACATCGCCTTCAAGATAATCCAGTGTGGTTACTTTATAACCTGCTCGTTCACCATATCTGAGATACATACGCAAAAGCATTTCTGCCCAGTCCTGAGATTCGGTGCCGCCCGCGCCGGGATGGATCGAGAGAATTGCATTATTCCCATCATACTCCCCGGTTAAAAGTGTATCCAGTATAAATGTTTCCGAGAGTTTTCTTAATTTGTTCAGATCCTGCACCAATTCTTTTTCATTTTCTTCGCTTGGATCCGACTCGTAAAATTCGATTAAAACAAACAAATCTTCCGAAAGGCTGCGAACTTGCGCGTATTTATCGGATTTTGTTTTCAGTATCTTGATCTCTTTGAGAATTTTTTGTGCGCTCGGGGCATCGTCCCAAAAGTCCGCAGCACTCATTTTATGCTCAAGTTCTGAAATTTGCTGATTCAGATGTGGAACGTCAAAGAGAGTTCCCCATTTCAATGATTTGTTTGCTGATTCTGCTTACTTCTGATTTGATTTCATCCAGAAAAATCATTGTATCACCACCTTCATGTTGCTGTTTCTTTTCGGCTCAGTCTTCTTTGCCGCAGCATCGCTTGTATTTTTTTCCGCTGCCGCACGGGCAAGGCGCATTCTTGCTGATCTGACCTGCCCGCTTGACAGTTTCGCCTTCGCCCTGGTTCGTTGTCATGGCAGGCATTTTTCGTTCGGTCAGTTCAGGTTGTTTCGTGATTTTGAAATTGAATAAATGACGGGTCGTCTCATCAATGATACTATCGTTCATTTCTTCAAACATAGCAAACCCTTCTTTTGTGTATGCCTGTATCGGATCGACCTGACCGTATGCACGCAGGTTGATGCCCTGTCGCAGTTGATCCATGTTGTCGATATGCTCCATCCACTTGCTGTCTACAACACGAAGCAGAATGATACGTTCGATTTCCCTCATTTGCGCCGAACCGATTTCGGCTTCGATTTCCGATCTGCGCACGAGGATTTTTTCAACCGCCAGCTTTGTCATCTCTTCCGGTTCGATCATATTCGGGAAAGTGATATCGATGCCAAAATAGGACTTCAGTTTTTCGCTTAATTTGTCCAATTCCCATTCATCGCTGGATTCCTGGCTCATCGTGTATATCTGCACATATTTATCGCATACGGATGCAATCATATCGTCGATTTCAGCGGAAATATCTTCGCCTTCCAAAACACTCTTGCGTTGCGCATAGATGACTTCGCGCTGCTTGTTCATTACATCATCATATTGAAGTACATATTTTCGAATGCCGAAGTTTCTGCCTTCAACATTTTTCTGCGCATTTTCAATGCCTTTTGTCAGGATACCGCTTTCAATCGGCGTGTTTTCGTCAAGTCCGATTTTCTCAACCAAACCTTGTGTCCGTTCGGAACCGAACATACGCATCAGATCATCTTCAAGAGAAATATAAAATTGTGTCGAACCCGGATCGCCCTGACGTCCGGCACGTCCGCGAAGCTGATTATCGATACGTCTGCTTTCGTGCCGCTCCGTACCAATGATGTGAAGCCCGCCGAGCTCTTTGACGCCTTCTCCCAAAACGATGTCGGTACCTCGACCGGCCATATTGGTCGAAATCGTAACGGTGTTTATTTGACCTGCCTGACTGATAATTTCAGCTTCTTTCTGATGATACTTTGCATTCAACACACTGTGTTTGATGCCCTGACGGCTGAGTATGCTGCTGAGCATCTCGGATTTTTCGATAGAAATTGTCCCGACCAGAATCGGTTGACCGGTCGCATGGCGTTCTTTGATTTCTTCCACAACGGCGTTGAATTTACCTTTTTCGGTTTTGTACACAACATCATGCATATCTGCTCTGATATTTTGTTTGTTGGTCGGGACACAAACAACGTCCATCTGATAGATTGATTTAAATTCGTTTTCTTCCGTTTTTGCCGTCCCTGTCATCCCGGAAAGTTTGCTGAACATACGGAAATAATTTTGGAACGTGATAGTAGCAAGCGTTACGGATTCGCGTGCGACCTTGACATGTTCTTTCGCTTCGATTGCCTGATGCAATCCTTCATTATATCGTCTGCCGGGCATTAAGCGTCCGGTAAATTCGTCAACAATGATGATTTCACCGTCTTGAATGACATAATCAACATCTTTTTTCATCATAAATTGCGCTTTTAGTGCTTGGTTGATGTGATGCAAAAGCTCCATGTTTGCAAGATCCGTGAGGTTTTCGACACTAAAATGACGTTCTGCTTTTTCAACACCCTGCTCCGTTAAGGTAACCGTTTTTGCTTTTTCATCCATCGAGAAGTCGTCTTCTGCGCGCAGTCTTTTTGCAAAAGAATCGGCAAGGACATACATTTTTGTGCTTTCCTGCCCGCTGCCCGAAATGATAAGCGGAGTTCTGGCTTCGTCGATGAGGATGGAGTCAACTTCATCCACAATCGCATAATTCAAACCGCGCTGAACCATATTTTCCTTGCGCAGTACCATATTGTCTCTGAGGTAATCAAATCCGAATTCGTTATTCGTACCATACGTGATATCTGCCTGATAGGCAAGACTGCGCTCTTCCGGGTTGAGTCCGTGCACAATCAGTCCGACGTTCAGTCCAAGATATTCGTATAATTTACCCATCCAATCGGCATCGCGCGTCGCAAGATAATCATTCACTGTGATTACATGGACGCCTTTGCCTTCCAGCGCGTTCAGATAGGCAGGAAGTGTGGCCACCAGTGTTTTCCCTTCGCCTGTTTTCATTTCGGCAATGTTACCCTGATGCAGGATAATTCCCCCGATAATCTGAACAGGGAAGTGGCGCATATTCAAGATGCGGGAGGATGCTTCTCTGACCGTGGCAAATGCTTCCGGCAACAGATCGTCAAGTGTTTCTCCGTTTTCCAGTCGGCTGCGGAATTCTGAGGTCTTGCTTTTTAGCGCCTGCTCGGAAATCTGCTTGTAATCATCTTCCAATGCCAAGACTTTATCTAATATTTTGTAGTATTTTTTAAGTTCTAAACTGTCGAGTTTGTCAGTCAATGCAGTAAATAATCCCATACTAACGTTCCGTTCCGTGTTTGGCAGTTCCGTGAAGATATTGGACCAAACACTAATTTTTGATATTTTCTTGTTTCGCATTGTATTATAGCATATCAATCGGCATGAAAGGTAGCAAACTCAGAAAAATAGACGCATAACAGAACCAGTTTTCTCGTAATAACTGTTCGAAAAAAAAGGGAAAGGATTTATAATATGTCATATGAAGAATGAAATGATCAGTCGATTTGAAAAATATTGTAAAGAACATAAATTAATCGAACAGCAAGATGGTATTCTGATTGCTCTTTCCGGCGGTGCGGACTCAGTTCTATTGTTTGAGATGTTTTATGCCATCAAAGAAAAGTATGGATTGACGCTGCGTGTATTCCATTTGAACCATATGTTGCGGGGCAGCGCAGATCGCGACGAGCTTTTTGTTCGTGAATTGTGTCAAAAAAATGCAATAGAATGTGATATTTTTCGTCTCGAGATTGCGCACCTTGCAAAACAACACCATCTTTCCGAGGAAGAAGCCGGACGCAATGAGCGGTATCGGTTGATGCATGAATTGCTAAATCAGTACGGTTTGAATAAAATTGCCACCGCGCATCATGCCGACGATCAGGCGGAGACGGTACTCATGCGGATTATCCGCGGTACCGGATTGCGCGGTTTGAGCGGAATCCCGATAAGGCGAGATGAAATCATCAGACCATTGTTATTTCTGAAAAAGGAAGAGATTTTGCATTATCTGAATGATAATGATATCGAATTTATGATTGATGAAACCAACGAGTCCAATGATTATTTTCGAAACAGGATGCGCAATCAAATCATACCATTGCTGAAAATTGAGAACCCGAATATTCTGAACAGTATTGATACTCTTTCAGAAATCGCTGCGCAGGCAGACGATTATTTTTCGAAAGTCGCCGAGGATTTGATAAGCCGTTACAGCATGTCACCGGAGAAGATCGAGCATCAAATACTGGTTGAACAGAGACCGATTATTGTGCAGTACGTGATTAGAAAGATGCTTTCGGATGTTGGTTGCGATAAAAATTTATCGTACAGTCACTTAAAGATCGTAGTCGATAAGATTTTGGAAACACAAAGCACAGTTTGGGATTTAAATCTACCCGGATGTCTGATTGAACGCAGATACAATTTTTTAGCGATCAAAACAGAACAACTTCCGACGGAGTCTGAATCGTTCTGCTATCCGATCGGTTTGCACGGCAGCTATATTTTCGCGAAGGAACAATTTATTCTGCGAACATCCGAAGCGAAAAAAAATGAAAAGAATGCCTGTAATCGTTATATAAAAGTAATTGATTATGATAAAATAAAGCATAATCTGACAATTTGCAACAAATCGGAGTTTGATTTTTTTTATCCTTTGGGGCTCGATGGGAAGAAGTCGCTGAAAAAATATTTTATTGACAAAAAAGTAATAAAAGAAAAGAGAATCAAAATCCCGATTTTGTTTGATGGGGATCAGATCGTATGTGTTTTGGGAATGGAAATCGATGATCGATACAAAATAACCGAAAATACAAAACGTTTTTTTCGCACGGAATATATCCCGATGGAGGAAGAAAGAGATCAATGAATCAAGACATCAAAGAAGTATTAATTGACCAAACCCGTCTGGATCAGAGAGTTTCTGAATTGGCGGCAATATTGGAACAGGAGTACAAAGGCAAAAATCCATTGATTATTTGCGTGCTGAAAGGTGCTGTGCTGTTTATGTCCGATTTGATTAAAAAGATGGATATTCCTTTAGAAATTGATTTTATGTCCGTCTCCAGTTATGGCGGAGATACGACATCGAGCGGTGTTGTAAAAATCATAAAAGACCTCGACATCACGATTACCGGAAGGGACATGGTGATCGTCGAAGATATTTTGGATACCGGCTTGACGTTGGATTACTTAATCCGCATGCTGGAAGAACGCAAACCGAACAGTATCAAAGTTTGCACCTTACTTTTGAAAGAAAAAGATGATCCGAATCAACAGATGAAGGTGCCGGTAGATTACGTCGGGTTTACGATAAAGGATGACTTTGTTGTGGGATACGGATTGGATTATGATGGGTATTTCAGAAATTTGCCGTATATCGGTATATTGAAAGAGTCGTGCTATCTGTAGCAGATACGACTTCAAAATAGGAATAGCTGTTTCTGTGAAATTTTACAATACACTTGAGGAGACTGTGGTTTGAAAAAAAAGAGCTTGGGAACCCTGATATTTTATGTGTTGATTATACTGGGTGCTTTTTTATACATCGGAAGCATAACAGGCAGCAACATATTCACGAACGGGAATATAACAAAAATAACTTATAATGAACTCGTTGCCGATATTCAAGACGATCAGATTGCCAGCATTGAGATCAGTATGGGCAAAAATGAAACTGCTTATGTGCAGGCGAAACTGGCGGAACAAAAGTCCGGAAATGACCAGTATGTAACTGCTTATGTGCCGATTGCCGAATTTAATGCAATGGTTGATGCATACTTGGCGGACAATCCCGGATCAATTGATGTGACTTACGGGATGCTTTCGGAAGATACATGGTCAACAATTCTGATGATCGTAATGATGATAGCAGTCATCGGCTTTGTCTTCTTTATCTTTATGAGCCAACAGGGCGGCGGAGGCGGCGGCAAAGTGATGAACTTTGGCAAAAGCAAAGCCCGAATGTATACAAGAAGCGATAAGGATGTGACATTCAAAGATGTAGCCGGCGCAGACGAAGAAAAAGAAGAGTTGGCGGAACTGGTTGATTTCTTGAAATATCCGGATCGATATATGAAACTTGGGGCAAGAATACCAAAAGGAATCCTGCTGGTAGGTCCTCCGGGTACCGGTAAAACATTGCTGGCGAGAGCGACCGCAGGTGAAGCCGGTGTACCGTTTTTCACCATAAGCGGATCTGATTTTGTTGAAATGTTTGTCGGGGTCGGAGCTTCTCGCGTGCGTGATCTGTTTGAAAGCGCAAAGAAGAGTGCTCCTTGTATCGTGTTTATCGATGAAATTGATGCAGTGGGCAGACAGCGCGGAGCCGGTTTGGGCGGCGGAAATGATGAAAGAGAGCAGACGCTGAATCAGTTACTTGTTGAAATGGATGGTTTTTCCGATCATCAGGGAATCATTGTAATTGCAGCGACGAATCGTTCGGATATTTTGGATCCGGCATTGATGAGACCGGGTCGTTTCGACAGACAGGTCAGAGTCGGATTGCCTGATGTGAAAGGCAGAGAAGAAATTCTGGTTGTTCACTCCAGAAATAAACCGCTCGATTCCAACGTGAAACTCAAAACAATTGCACAGGGAACTGCCGGATTCACAGGAGCCGATCTTGAAAATATTATGAATGAGGCATCATTGCTGACTGCAAGAGAAAAGAAAAAAGAAATTTCAATGGTCGAAATTGAAGAAGCGATCAAACGTGTTGCAATTGGACCCGCGAAGAAAAGCAAACTGGTTACGGAAGAAGATAAGAAGCTAACTGCATATCATGAGGCAGGACATGCAATTGTTGCGCAAGTGCTTCCGTCTACAGATCCCGTCCATGAAATATCCATCATACCGAGGGGTCGTGCCGGGGGATATACACTGAGATTGCCTGAAAAAGACAATGATTATATGCTTAAAAACAAGCTCCTCAATTTGATCGCTATTGCTTTTGGTGGTCGGGCAGCAGAAGAACTGTTTTTGGATGATATCAGCACAGGAGCATACAGCGACATCACGCAAGCGTCTTCGATTGCAAGAGGGATGATCACAGAATACGGCATGAGCGAAGTTCTCGGACCGATTAATTTCGGAAGCGGAGAAGAAGATGTCTTTATTGGCAGAGATTTATTGCGTTCCAAGAATTTCAGCGAAGAAATAGCCGCAACGATTGACAAGGAAGTAAAAAGCATCGTTGATAAATGCTATAAAAAAGCAAAAGATATTTTAACGGAAAACAAAGACAAAGTGGAACTGATTGTAAAATATCTGCTCGAAAAAGAAACATTGAGCGGAGAAGATTTCCGCCATATATTTGAAACGGGTGCCATCTGATCGTTGAAATGTCAATAAAAATCGCAGCTTCGGCTGCGATTTTATTTATCGAAAGAATCGCATAAAGATGCATTGAGAAAGATATTGTTTCATGGTATAATAATTCAACAAACAATTTCTTATCCACTAGAATGCACAATAATCAAAATGGAGGATAATCATGGCAAGAGGAAAATTTGTTTTCGGATTCTTATTGGGCGCGATCGCAGGTGTCGCGGCAAAGATTATCTATGACAACAAAGACGAAGTTACAGAAATCTTAAAAGACCAAGCAGAAAATGCAAAGGAAGGAATTACGAATTTTGTTGATTTTGCAGCAGATAAAATATCCGATTTCGGAGAAGAAATAAGCAAAAAAGCAACAGAATATTCAGAATACGCAAAAGAACAGCTTAACGAACTGAAAGATACCCTTAATGATGAATCTTATACATTTCCGAATGAAGATGATGAGAACATGACCAAGGAATAGAAAGCAGGCGAGCATATGCAGTTTTGGGAAATCATCGTTTTAATTGCAGGCATTGCGTTTGTTGCGCTTGTCGTTTATGCGATCATCGCGATCAAAAAAATGCTGCTGACATTAAGCAACGTTGATCGGCTGATTGCGGAAAACGAAGAGTCTGTTACATCAATCGTAAAAAATGTGGACACGATTTCTTCCGATACAAAGGATATCGTATCGAAGGTAAACAATGTTGTTTCACATGCGGATAAAATGGCGGCAACACTGAAAAGCGATGGCATTTCAGCGCTTGGCTACATTCCGAGCGTGAAACGGGTTTACGATACGGCGAGCATCCTTCTAACCGGATGGAAAATTATCAAGAGCGTACGTGCAAGACATAAGAAGAAAAAAATGACGAAAATAAAAGGATCCGCTAAGAAGTGAGGAGTAATCCTCACCTCTCGGGTTCTTTTTGCTTTATACACACAAAATAATATTTGAGCGGTTCGCCGCGAGTGGAGGCAGTTATGAAAACTTATGAGTCAAAGGATTTACGAAACGTTGCTCTATTGGGCCATGGTGGAAGCGGGAAAACAATTCTTGCGGAAGCTATGGCACTGAAAACAAAATTGATTGACCGTATGGGTCGAATCGAAGATCATACCACTATTTCCGATTTTGATCCGGAAGAACAGCATCGGGCGATATCCATAACAACATCATTGATTCCTATCGAATACAAAAATACGAAAATAAATTTATTGGACACCCCGGGATATTTTGATTTTGCGGGCGAGCAGGCAGAGGCGTTGCGTGTCGCAGATGCCGCAATCATTGTGATCGATGCGATGAGCGGTGTCGAAGTCGGCACAGAAAAGGCTTGGGAAGCAGTTCATGAAGCTGGCATTCCGTGTATGATCGTCGTGAATAAGCTTGACAGGGAGAATGTGGAATTTTCCAAAACGTTGGCTTCGATTGAAAAATTATTTGGAAATAAAGCGATTGCATTTCATGTTCCGATTAATGAAGGCGTCGGTTTTAATAAAATCAGAGAAATCAGTACCTTAAAATCATATGAATACGATAAAGGCACGGAAAAAGAAATTGATGCATCGAATGATGATGCGACCGATGTTGCGCCATTAAAGGAAGCCTTGTTGGAAACTGCCGCGTCGGCAAGCGAAGAATTGATGGAAAAATATTTGGAAGGCGAATCGCTGACTCCTGTGGAAATCAATTCAGGTATCAAAACAGCTGTTTGTGCCGGAGATATGATACCGATTCTTTGTGCGTCGGCAACGAATTTGACAGGGATCGGGAAATTGCTGGATGTCATTATCGATTTAATGCCGTCGCCGTTGGAATCCACTCGCAACGAGATTGACTCTGCAAAACCTGTCAGCGTGTTTGTGTTTAAAACAATTGCTGACCCATATGTTGGGAAACTCTCTTTATTTAAGGTAATGAGCGGAACGCTGGTACCGGGGCTTGAGTTACTGAATGTTGATAAGGATAAAAAAGAAAAAACAAACCATTTGTATACCATGATCGGAAAGAAGCAGGTTGAACTGGAAAAGCTGAATACCGGAGATATCGGGGCTTTTTCAAAATTGGTGGATACGGTAACCAACAATGTACTTTGTGATCCGAAAACACCTGTGCAATATGAGAAAATCAAATTCCCGAAACCGAATTTCACGAAATCCATCTCACCAAAATCAAAAGGAGATGAAGATAAGCTTGGCAACGGACTGGCTAGGATCAAGGAAGAAGATCAGACGATCAGCATCAAGCGTGACGCCGAAACTTTCCAGAGCTTGATTTCCGGTATGGGCGAAATGCATTTGGAAGTAGTTGCAAGCAAGTTGAAAAGCAAATTCAGTGTGGATGTCGAACTGGATATTCCGATTATTCCTTACAGAGAAACAATCAAGAAAAAAGCAACAGCGGAAGGCAAACATAAAAAACAATCGGGCGGCAGCGGGCAGTACGGAGTCGTGACGGTAGAATTCGAGCCGACACATGACTTGAGTGTTGCAATCGAGTTTGTCGATAAAGTGGTGGGTGGTTCTGTACCCAGGCAGTTTATTCCCGCTGTAGAGAAAGGGATGCATAAAGCAGTTGAAAAGGGAGTGTTGGCGGGTTACCCGATGGTGGGTGTCCGAGCAACCTTAATTGACGGAAAATACCATCCCGTAGATTCGGATGAAATGTCGTTTATGACAGCAGCTACGCTGGCATACAAAGAGGGTATCCCCAATGCCGGTCCTGTATTATTGGAGCCGATTTATAAAATAGCGATCACTGTGCCCGAAAAATATATGGGTGATATTATGGGTGATCTGAATAAAAAACGCGGGAAAATTATGGGCATGGAACCGATTAAGGGCGGAAAAGAAACAATCAATGCAGAAGTGCCTTTGGGAGAAATGTTCAAATATGCAACGGAACTCAGATCGATGACGCAGGCGAGAGGTTCCTTTGAAATGGAATTTGAGCGTTATGAAGAAGTGCCGGCAGCTTTTTCGGATAAAATTATAGCCGAAGCGAAAGCTAAAAAGGAAAAATAGTCCTATTTTCTGTCAAGAAGCCGCTACACATGCGGCTTCTGTTGTTTATTGTTGAGGATAATTCCGTTTGCATTTTTTGTATAAGGAATACAAGCATAATGTGTTACAAATGCGAAAAGCATTGACTTGTTATAAATTGCTCATTATAATACTAAAAAGATATAACGGGAGGGCTGTATGGCAAATAAAGAAGTGTTACTGACACGAATTGGATATAACGAGCTGGTAGAACGGCTTGAATATTTAAAGACAAAAAAACGTCATGAAATTGCCGAAAAAATTAAAGTGGCAAGAGAATTTGGTGATTTGAGTGAAAATGCCGAATATGAAGAAGCAAAAACAGAGCAGGCTTTTATTGAAGGCGAAATCATGGAGTTGGAATACAAAGTCAAAAATGCTGTACTGATCGATGAGAAAAAAGGCCCCCGTGATACGGTGGTGGTAGGCAGCAAAGTAAAAATTCTTGATGTCGATGCAGGAGAAGAATTCGAGTATACGATCGTGGGAAGCGATGAAGCGGATTTGGACGCACAGCGTATTTCAAACGAGTCGCCTGTGGGCAAAGCCATTATCGGAAACAAGACCGGAGCGGTTGTGACCGTCAAGGCTCCGATGTGCGAATATCAGCTTAAGATTTTGCAGGTAGTATAAGATATAGGAGATGGAATGAACGAATATTATGAGAATCTGCCGGAAGTAGTCAAAGTTAAGGTAGATAAGTACAACAAGCTTTGCGAAGAAGGCAGATACCCTTATAAGGAGACCAAGTATAATCGAACGGCGTTTGCAAAAGAAATCATCAGCAGTTTTGACGAATATAACGGCAAAACTGTCGCCATTGCCGGCAGAATCATGGCGAAACGAGGACAAGGTAAGGTCGCTTTTTTTGATTTGCAGGACAGTACGGATAGAATTCAATTATTTATCAAACGTGATTTATTTGATGAAGAAGAGTATGAACGGATTCTTTCCTACGATATCGGTGATATTATCGGAGCGGAAGGCGAAGCATTCGAAACGCAAAGAGGGCAGATCTCGGTACGTCCGGTTAAAATTATCATGTTGTCGAAATCGATCCAGATATTGCCGGAAAAATATCATGGATTAAAAGACACGGATTTGAGATATCGACAGCGTTACGTTGATCTGATCATGAGCCCTGAAGTAAAGGGAGTTTTTATTCAGAGAACCAAAATTATCCGTGCAATAAGAGAATTTATGGATGACAGGGGATTTATTGATGTCGAAACACCGATTCTCGGTACATTGGCAGGAGGAGCGAATGCTCGTCCGTTTGTCACGCATCATAATACGCTTGATATTCCGATGTTTATGAGAATTGCTACCGAGCTTCCGTTAAAGCGGTTGATTGTCGGTGGGTTTGATAAGGTGTATGAAATAGGCAGACTGTTTCGAAATGAGGGGATGGATGCGACGCATAATCCTGAATTCACGACTATGGAGAGCTATGAGGCTTATGCGGATTTCAACGACGTCATGCAAATGGTGGAAGAATTGTTTGCGTTTGTTGCCGAGCAGGTACTGCATGCGGATCAGGTAGAATACAACGGATATGAGATCAGTTTGAAAGCACCGTTTAAACGTGCGAAAATGACAGAACTGGTTTTGGAATATACCGGAATTGATTTCGATAAGATAACTGACATGAATGAAGCAACCGAGAAAGCGAAACAATTAAAACTAAATGTGCAGAACGGATGGGGAATCGGACGTATCACAGAGGAAGCATTCGCTACTTACGTTGAGGAGAAATTGATACAACCGACGTTTGTTACACATCATCCGACAGAAATCTCGCCTCTGGCAAAAAAATGTGCTGATGACGGAAGATATACCGAACGATTTGAATTGTTTATATGCGGGAAAGAATATGCAAATGCGTTCAGCGAGCTGAACGATCCGTTTGATCAAAGACAACGCTTTGAAGCACAAATTGAAAAGAAAAATTGCGGGGACGATGAAGCGCACCCGTATGACAAAGACTTTATCAATGCTTTGGAAGTCGGTTTGCCGCCGACCGGCGGACTGGGAGTTGGGATTGACAGACTTGTCATGCTGCTGACCGGACAAACAACGATCAGAGATGTAATTTTGTTCCCGACAATGAAACCGATCGACTGATAGAGCAGGGTTATTGCAAACGAAATAATAAAATGAGATAAAGAGCACTTAATTCAATACTTGTATTGAAAAGTGCTCTTTTGTGTGATATAATAACATTCCCAGACCACTTTTTCTGTTAATTAAAAAAATAACCCATTAAAAATCAAGCAAATAAAAAAT
>CAYUFL010000038.1:0-16642 GCA_964444065.1 uncultured Lachnospiraceae bacterium | reverse complement strand
TTTTTGGGAAATCGGGCTTGGTCCGTGCGGACCTTGCTCTGAAATATATTTTGACCGCGGGGAAGCATACGGCTGCGGAAAAGAAGACTGCTATGTCGGATGCGACTGCGACCGATATGTCGAAATTTGGAACCTGGTGTTTACGCAGTTTGACAAGGACGAAGCCGGAAACTACAATCGGCTTAAACATCCGAACATCGATACGGGTATGGGGTTGGAGCGTCTCGCCGTTTCGGTGCAAGGTGTAGACAATCTTTTCGAAGTCGACACTGTACGATATATTCTTGACTTTATCTGTAAAACTGCAAAAGTGGAATATAAACGCGATGCCAAAACGGATGTGTCCATCCGTGTCATTACCGATCATATACGAAGCGTTGTTTTTATGCTTTCCGACGGAGTCATTCCGTCTAACGAAGGCAGAGGATATGTGCTCAGACGACTGTTCCGCAGAGCCGTCAGACACGGAAAATTGCTTGGTGTCGAAGGATATTTTATGACGGAAGTCGCAAAAAAAGTTGTGGATACTTCTGCCGATGCCTATCCTGCCTTGAAAGAGAACTATGACAGCATCATGAAGATCGTGGAAGTTGAAGAAATCAAATTTAACGAAACGATTGCGCAGGGCATGGAGCTGATGAAAGATTTGATCGATGCGGTAAAAGAAAAAGGCGGCGTAATCATTGAGGGCGAAGACGCCTTCCGTCTTTATGATACCTTTGGATTCCCATTGGAACTGACATTGGAAATCGCCGAAGAAAACGGACTCACCGTTGATACGGATGGGTTTCATGTTGCGATGAAACATCAGAAGAAACTTTCGTCCGATGCGCACAGCAAACAGTCTATCGAAAGCTGGAAAGACGAACTGACACAGATCGTCTCAAAACTCCAGCCGACGCAATTCACAGGGTATCGTCAATTAACAGATGAGTCGGAAGTGCTTTGCCTGATCAAAAATAATATATCGCAACTCTCCGTATCAGCAGGCGACGAATGTCTGCTGATCGTAAAAAATACTCCTTTCTATGCACAAAGCGGCGGACAGGTCGGGGATATCGGCACTGTCTCCAACGAGGCATTCCATGCAGTTGTCAAAGACGTGCAAAAAAGCGGTGACAAGTTTATTCATTTTCTGAGTGTCACCGACGGTACGCTCTCGGTATCCGATACCGTATATCTGTATGTGCACGAAAGCTACCGCATGGATGTACAGCGCAATCATACATCGACACATTTGTTGCATAAAGCGCTCAAAATGGTGCTTGGCAATCATGTCAATCAGGCGGGCAGCGAAGTGAGTGCGGACAAACTGCGTTTCGATTTTTCTCACTTTGAGAAAATGACGGACGATGAAATCAGACGGGTCGAACTCATTGTCAATCAGCAAATCGGTCAATGCACCGATGTGGACTGGTTTGAAGCAGATATCAATGAGGCAAAGAATTTGGGCGCCACAGCATTGTTCGGAGAAAAATACGGTACAAATGTACGCGTGGTGAAAGTCGGAGATTTTTCGATGGAATTATGCGGCGGATGCCATTTGAACAATATCGGTTTTGCGGGTCTGTTTAAAATTCTTTCTGAAAGCGGTGTTGCCGCTGGAGTGCGCAGAATTGAAGCTGTTACCGGCAGAAAAGCTTATGAGTTCGTCAATCAGATGCAGGAAAAGTTGGAAGATGCATCACACATTGCGAAGACAACGCCGGAGAATTTGCTGCAGCGTATCAAGGACATTTCGGAAACCAACAGCAGGCTGCAAAAAGAGGTTACGGAACTCAAGCATAAATCCAGCGGAGATATTGCAGGGGAATTGATTGCCTCCAAACAAACGATTGGCGGCATGAGTGCTGTGATTGCTCGTGCAGATGGGCTGGATATCGACGGGCTGAGAACTCTTTCCGATCAGATCAGAGATAAACTGCAAAGCGGCGCTGTCTTTCTTGTTTCCGTCACAGACGGAAAAGGGTTCATGTTGGCAAGCGCAACGAAGGATATCGTACAACAAGGATTCCACGCAGGCAATCTTGTCAAAGCGGTTGCACAGTCACTTGGCGGCGGCGGCGGCGGAAGAGCGGACATGGCACAGTCAGGAATGAAAGACATTTCGAAAGCAGATGAAGCGGTTGCGATCGCAGGGGAAAAAATCAAAGAATTGTTTTGATTTTTCCACGAAGCCCGAAAGAGTGTAATCATACAACTGTAGCTGCTCGGGAATCATCATGCAGCAACCGGTATTCGAATAAATAATCGAAAACAACTTGTCAATTGAAAATTTTTCAGGTAAACTATATATGCGATGTTCCGTCGCGTGTTCTTAACGTTCAGCGACGATGGAGGAGACCATGGATAACAATCAATCTCACGATACACAAAAATTCAACCTGGAATCTGAAAAAAGCATTCTGGTAAAAAACACGATGATCAGCGTAAAAGAAGCGCTTGATGAAAAGGGCTACAACCCTGTCAATCAGATTGTCGGTTATATTATGAGCGGAGATCCGACTTATATTACGTCGTACAAAGATGCCCGTTCTTTGATCAGTAAACTTGACAGAGACGAACTCCTGGAAGAGATCGTTTCGTATTATTTGATTCACAACGCGTAAACAACGCAATCAACCTGTATCTGACATCCCTCATAAGGATGTTCATATAAACGTTATAAAAGTCAACAGGTGTATGAAACTTTCACCCGAAAAATTTTACTGTCAGCATGCACCGATTTTTTCCGAACCATTGGTATTGCCAGTTCGTTTTTCTTTTTGTACCAAATTACGGAAGGATTCGGTCTGCCATTGTATTGCGGGGCATTTCTGATATCTCGGAAAAACCGCAATGGCGAAATTTGTTTGACCGTTTTACTGTCGTCTGCGTTTTGCAGTCTCGATAATAATTGTCGAAAAACCGACGATACGCCACAGCAATAAGCTTGCATGTATCGGGAAAGAAACTGTTGCTCTTTATGGAAAGGAGTATTATTTGCTGCAGGGCAGAATTATGTGTCTGGATTTAGGCACAAGCCGAATTGGAGTAGCTTTGAGCGACCTGCTCGGCTACACCGCACAAGGAGCGGAAACCATTCAGTCAAAAGGATTTGAAGCTGATTTGGAAACAATAAAACAACTGATCAAAAAGCATCAGGTGTTTCGTTTGATTATCGGCTATCCGCTGAATCTGGACGGAAGCGAAGGAAATAAAGCAAAAGCGATACGCGAACAATATGAAGCAATTTCGGCACAGGTCGGGATTGAAACGCTCCTTTGGGACGAGCGATTCTCGACGAAAGAAGCAGAGCGCGCACTCCATTGGAAGAAAAAAAAGCAGGCAATCGACAGGATGGCCGCACAGATTATTTTGCAGAGTTATTTGGAATATTTAAGTTTAAAACGTTAGGAGAAATGAAATGGAAGAAAAAATGGACGACAAAGTACTGTTAATCAATGAGGATGGACAAGAAGTCGAATTTATGGTCGACGATCAATTTGATTTTGAAGAAAAGACATATTTGGTATTGTGCGAAAACGAAGAAAGCGATGATGCGTTGCTTTTTCGATTGGAAGAAGAGGACGGAGAAATGGTACTCAAAGAAGTCGAAGATGAGGACGAATTTGAAAGAGTGAGCGAATATTATTTTGAAAGCTAATGAAAATATGCAGCAGAACAGTGTAACGGAGAAACCGGTAAGACAGCCTCAGAAACCGATTGCTCCGAGACCCCAACAGCAAAAATCGATTGCTCCGAGACCTCAACAGCAAAAACCCGTTGCCGCGAACGCTCAGATGCAGAAACCTGCGGCGGCGAACATGCAGCAAAGAAGAAACGGACCCGAACAGAACCGCAAAAGAAATCAGGAACATGTCGGATTTCGCGTCATTCCGTTGGGCGGGCTTGGCGAAATCGGAAAGAATTTTACGATATTCGAATGTGAAGATGACATTATTATCGTTGACTGCGGTATTAAGTTTCCGGACGGAGACATGTTCGGAATTGATCTGGTCATTCCGGATATGAGCTATCTCGAAGAGAAAGCAGATAAGATACGGGGGCTGTTTCTTACCCACGGGCATGAAGATCATATCGGTGCGATTCCTTATTTTATCAAACGTTTCGGACGTATTCCAATTTATGGTACGCGTCTGACGGTCGGGCTGCTTGAAAATAAGATTGCCGAGCACGGGCTTGAAAAGAAATCAAACATTAATGTTGTCAATTATAAGTCTGTCATTACGGTAAAAGGCTTCAGTGTTGAATTTGTCGTTACGAATCACTCGATCGCCGACAGTTCGGCATTGTATATTCGTTGCAAAGGCGGAAAAATTTTCCATACTGGAGATTTTAAAATCGATTTAACCCCCGTAGACAATCAAAAAATCGATCTTACCCGCATGGCTCAAATTGGCAGTGAGGGGATCGATCTTCTGCTTTCGGACAGTACCAACGCCGAGAGGAAAGGCTATACGCCGTCTGAATCAACCGTCGGCGAAGCATTTATCAATTTATTTACAGGTGTAAAAAAGCGGATCGTCGTTGCGACATTTGCAACGAATATTCATCGTATTCAGCAGGTATTTGATGCTGCTAAGTTTCATAAGCGAAAAGTAGCGATCAGCGGGCGCAGTATGATCAATGTAACCGGCGTTGCAAAAGAGCTGAAGTACCTCAAGTTTAAAGACAATATTTTGGTTGAACTTAAGGATATCGGCAAGTACGCACCGGATCAGATCGTACTTTTGACGACGGGCTCTCAGGGAGAACCGATGAGTGCGCTTTCGCGCATGGCAAGCGGAGAACACCGTCAGCTCAAAATCACAAGCGATGATTATGTGATTATTTCCGCCACTCCGATTCCGGGCAATGAAAAAACAGTTGCCAATGTAATCAGTTCGCTGATGAAAATGGGTGCGGATGTCGTATATCAGGGAGCGAGTGATATCCATGTTTCGGGGCATGCATGTCAGGAGGAACTGAAGTTGATTCAGGCATTGATCAAACCGAAAAACTTCATGCCGTGTCACGGAGAATATAAAATGCTTTACAAGCATGCACAGATCGCAAAAATGATGGGACTTTCTGAAGAACATATCTTTGTCATGGAAAACGGAAACGTGCTCGAAATCAAAGGCGAGAATGCAAAGATCACCGGTTCGGTAGAATCAGGAGTTACACTGATCGACGGTTTGGGTATCGGAGATGTGGGCAATATTGTTCTGAAAGACAGAAAGAAACTGAGCGAAGACGGCTTATTTATTGTTGTTGCTACGTTGGGTCCCGACGGCAGTATCAGCGGTCCCGATATTGTTTCCAGAGGTTTTGTGTATATGCGTGAGAGCGAACAATTGCTTAACGAGGCAAAAACGATCTGTACCCGCGTGATTAATGCACACAGCCAGAGTATTTACGACTATAACAGCATCAAAACGGAAATCAAGAATGAACTCGAAAAATTCCTTTATGAGCGAACAAAACGCAGACCGATGATTTTGCCTGTTTTGATGTATCTGAAAAATAAAGCATAAGGGGCAGGACGAATGAATATTTACGATGATCTTAACAAATTGGTGAAATCGATAGAGACTTCTGAAGAGTTCCTTCGATATAGAAAAGCTGCAGAAGCGGTGGATTCAAATCCGACTCACGCGCAGATGGCAAAAGATTTTATCACGGTGCAGGTGCAGATCAGCACCATGCAAATGCTCGGGCAACAGCCGGGCAGTGACATGATTGAGCAGTTCAATACGCTCTATCACTCCGTCTCCGGTGTATCTGCCGTCAACGAATTCATACAGGCACAGATGCAATTTTCCCGCGTGATGGAAGATGTCTCCAAAGCATTATCCAAGGCAGCGACGTTGGAATATGATTTTCTGAAAATATTGCCCGATCAGAATGAATAAGAGTAACGGCTGACATTTTTCGGATTCCTTGCACAAAAAGCAGATTTATCTGCTTTTTTCTTTTTGTATGGGCAAAGTCCTATCGATATGCTATGATAGATGTACAGTAAATTGACACGGAGTGACATATGAAAATCAGCGTCATGGGATGCGGCAGATGGGGTACTTTTATTGCATGGTATCTCGATCGTATGGGGCACGATGTGGTTCTTTGGGGTCGCGAAAATTCCGAACATATGAAGGTTTTGCGCACACAGCGAAAAAACGAATATCTTTCTATCGGAGAAACAGTCCGCCTTTCCACAGACATTGCGGATGCAGCAGCTCATTGCGAAGTGATGATTGTCTCCATCAACGCACAGAACCTGAGAGTGTTCTGTACGCAACTCGTACAGTTGCCTATAGATGGGAAAACCTTAGTTCTTTGCATGAAAGGTTTGGAAAACAAAACAGGGTTGCGTCTGTCACAGGTGGTACAGGAAGTGATCGGTTCCCGCATGAATATCGCGGTATGGGTCGGTCCCGGACATGTGCAGGATTTTGAAGCCGGCATTCCGAACTGTATGGTGATTGACTCTGATAATGAGGCGATAAAAAAACAATTGGTGGATGCATTTTCGTCTGATTTGATACGCTTTTACTATGGCAGCGATCTGATCGGAAGCGAGGTCGGTGCCGCTGCTAAAAATGTAATCGGCATCGCTGCAGGCGTACTGGACGCGCTGAATCTGACTTCATTGAAAGGCGCATTGATGGCACGAGGAACCAGAGAGGTCTCCAGACTTATCAAGGCAATGGGCGGCAACGAACTTTCTGCGTATGGGTTGACACATTTGGGTGACTACGAGGCAACTGTTTTTTCTCCCCACAGCCATAATCGGAAATACGGAGAAACCCTTGTGACCAAGGAACCGTTTGCGTACTTGGCGGAAGGGATCGAAACCACCGAAGCAATCATGGTACTGAAGGAGCGGTATCATACGGACATGCCGATCTGCACTGCCGTACATGAAACGATACGGGACGAAAAAGATCCAAAACAGGCAATTGCCGATCTGTTTTTAAGAAGCATAAAGGAAGAATTTTCGTGAAAATAAGTAATAGAACAATCGATTATTTTATCATTGCGGCGGTGTCATCGATTTTGCTGACAATCGGTCTGCTTTTACGGAAAACAACATTTGGCGGCATTATGATGATCAGGCAAATTTTGGATGTCGCGCCGAATTTTATCTTGTGCATCGCAATCCCTTTTCTGCTTTTGGGTATCATCCGATTGGTAAAAATTCCAAAAAAAGAAACGAGATTATTGTACTATTTTATTTTTGTTTTATTGATCGGGGTAACTTCAAGTGAGTATGCGTTCATTCTTTTGAACGGCGCAAAATTTGATATTTTTGATATTATCGCATCCAGCATCGGCTTGTTTGTCGCAGCTGCAATTCACAATTATTTTGAAATAAAGGAAAATCAGGTGCCGCAATGAATATGAAATTTGACTATCTGCTCAAACAGGGCGTAAATCAGAATCTGATTGAAGAAGTGAAAAAATTCAGGAAAAAATTTCCGCTGGCGGAAGAGATGAAGGGTCGGGTAGCTGTTCCTCCGTTTGAATTTTACGGTAAAGATATTCTGGAAATGTCGATTGCCGCAATTTTGCAAGGCGAGAACATTTTACTCAGCGGGCCCAAAGCAACGGGGAAAAACGTGCTGTGCGACAACCTTTCTTATTTATTCAACCGTCCGTCGTACAATGTATCGTTTAACGTCAATACGGACAGCGCTTCACTGATTGGAACCGATACCTTTGAAGACAATATGGTGAAACTCAGAAAAGGACCCGTGTATCAATGTGCACTCAACGGAGGATTCGGTATTTTTGACGAAATCAATATGGCGAAGAACGATGCCGTATCGGTGCTGCATTCCACGCTGGATTACAGAAGGATTATCGATATTCCGGGGTATGACAAAATTGTGTTGCATGAGGCGACACGCTTCATCGGCACAATGAACTACGGTTACGCAGGGACAAAAGAGTTGAACGAAGCATTGGTGTCGCGTTTTCTGGTCATTGATATGCCGGCATTGAACGAAGAAACGCTCCTGAAGATTATGCGCACCGCGTTCCCGGACGCAAAGGAAAAGAGTCTGGAACAGCTGGGCGGATTGTTTCTCGATTTGCAGCTCAAAGCGCTGAACGGCGAAATATCGACCAGACCAATTGACTTGCGCGGACTCTTGTCTGCAATGAAAACAATCCGTGCAGGGCTTAATCCTTCGGATGGAATCAAAATGGGCATTACGAACAAAACATTTGATTTATTTGAGCGGGAGATTATAAATGATGTCGTCCTGACCCGTATTCCGTTGGATTGGACCTCAAATGATATCTTCTGATGCGATGAGTGAGCGAATATGAAAAATCAAGCGGATCAGTCTTATATGCTCGACGAATATCAGATAGAACTGGAAAACAGAATTAAAAATCTGATGTGGACCGTCAGCGGCAATTACGCACTGAATACAAAACCGGACGTTGAGGCATTTAAAAAATCAAAATACATTGCCCTTTACGATGCAATCAAACAGGGGGCTTTTGACAAGTATTTCGATCTGGAATCACTAGCACTTTATCTTGCAAAAAAGGTGTTCATGTCTGCCGATGAAAACATGATGATGATGATCGCGCAGCTTTGCGTGGATGCGGCAGTTTATCGCAAAATTATCGCGGAGCGCAACGGTGTCGAAACAATCCGCAAAAAAGCGTTTGAGGATATTTCGGAACTTGATTTCGAGACTTTGGCATCCACGTTGTTTGGCAGAGTGAAATTGGCTTTAATCAAAGAATATCTGTATCACGACGAGCTGCATGGAGAAAAGAACGTGCGTGAGATTGTTGCGAAAATCAATGCGCTGAGCGATGCGGCAGATACTGATCGGATCATCCGTACCATAGATGAGCTTTACAATGGATATGTAGATAAAAAATTCGAAGCGCAACACGGCAATCTGGCGAATATTCTTTCTGTTACACTGGATGAACTTTATAACAGTGATTGGGCGGATTTCCTAAAAGACGAAATCTACGAAGATGCATTTGAAACATACATCAATAACGTATCTGCCGCGGTAACAAATCTCGGAACCGAAAAACAGGAAGAGAAACAAAAGACGGAAGCGCAGAAATCAGTCATTTATCTCGATGAGGAAGCTCTGCAGAAAATGTATACCTATGTGGAGCTGAATTACGGCACCTCATATTTATCACAACAGGAATCCGATAAAATCAATCGGGCACTCTGTAAAGGGATGCATGCGGACTGTACACTGTTCTTTACCGACGGCATTCTGCACAGCACAAAAATCGTAAATTACCAGTTCAAATATGCGGAAAAACAGCTCGAAAAAAACAAAATGGCATATTATGACAATCATCGTGTGGTAAAACGCAATATTGCGATTCTGACGGATATTTTAAAAAAGGCGCTTGTTATGCGTAATCAGATTGATTATTCTTCCGCCGATCACGGGGTCATTGTTGCTTCACGGCTATGGAAAGTCGGGCGTTCCTCAAAAAACAAACTTTTTGATCGCGTGATAAAAAACGAAAATCTGGAATTTGTTGTCGATATCCTTGTTGATGCCAGCGGATCGCAGAGTTCCCGTCAGGCGAAGGTGGCCATGCAGGGTTACATTATCAGCGAAGCATTGAGTAATCTTGGTATTCCGCACCGAGTCGTGAGCTTTTGCAGCTTTTGGGATTACACCGTCATGCGGCGTTTTCGCGAATATGATGACAGCAGAGAGAAAAATACTCGTTTATTCGAATACACCACTTCCTCCAACAACCGTGACGGGCTTGCTATAAAAGCAACGGTAAGTGCTCTGATGGAGCGGAAAGAGGACAATAAAATACTGATTGTACTAAGTGACGGAAAGCCGAACGACGTGAATATCAACCGTCCCAAAAGCAGGAATCCGATCACATATTCAGGAGATTCAGCGATTGTCGATGCTGCGTTGGAAGTGCGAAAAGCGCGGGCATACGGCATTTCCGTTTTGGGCGTCTTTGCGGGAGAAGAACAGGATATTGTTGCCGAGAAGAAAATTTTCGGAAAAGATTTCGCTTATATCAGGAATATATCGAACTTTTCCAACGTAGTCGGTCTCTATCTGAAGAAGCAGATTGATTTGCTTTGAGATGAATTTGAACGCTGCCTTTCAAATCGAATTAACATATTCAATATATTTTTCAAAAAATCAGTTTTTTTTATTCAAATCTGTTGTCTGAAAAAATCCTTTATGTTATAATTGTGTATACAAAATTAAAAGAAGTAGGTGAAGCAATGGCAACTTATAAGAAAGGAATTGAGACGAGGGAAAGAATTTTCCAATCTGCGAAAAAGATGTTCTATGAGTATGGTTACAAGAACGCTACCATCGAGAAAATCGCAGATGATGCAAAAGTTCCTATCGGGTTGGTAAACTATTATTTCAAGAAAAATGATATTTTGACAATCATTTTTACACAATTTATACAGAATATCAAAAAATGCATTGACGATCAGGTGTCCAATCTGATTGAAAATCCGCTGCAGAAGCATATCATTTTCACACGTATTTTTTATACGATCATGCTGAGCAATGAAAGAAACAGAGAGCTCTACAAAGAAATCTTCATCAATCAGCTGGTTGATGCAGATGCAAACGACTTGATCGGCAGTGAGTTGATCGATATCATCCGTACGTTCCATATCGATATCACAGAATCTATCTTCAGAAGATTGATTATTGCTGAATACGGTGCGCGAAGAGAATTGTTGATGGATCGCTATGACAGACTCGATCCCGAAAAGAGTAAAGATTTTATCAATTTCCTTTCAACGATTTCCGTTCGTCTTGCTGGCGTTGACATCAAACTCGTGATGCAAAATGTCAGAAAATCGGAAGAGATATTCAAGAAAGTCGATTATGCGATTGTTAAATTCTTAGTATAAAAAAAAGTCCCGTTTTAAGGGACTTTTTTTGTTGTTTCGTTGGAGATGCCGTTAATGGATTTCATTTGCGATATCCAAATATGCCTGCATTCCATGGAGTAAAATATGCTCGTCAAAATCAAATTTTGTGCTGTGCAAAGGATAGCGGACGCAGGAATCTTCCGCAAACCCGAGAAACAGAAAGAGCGATGGGATCTCTTTTGTATAGTATGCAAAATCTTCTGCGAGCATTACTTTTTCTGCCGGTACAAATCGTTCTCCGAGAATTTGTTTAATCTGTTCAAACAGATCACAGTCATTGACCAGCGGCGGATACATATATTTGACTTTCATCTCAATGCCGCATTCATACGCGCTTGCGATTCCGTCGCATAGTTGTTTCATTCTGCCGAGAATTCGTTCTTTTGTTTCGTCGTTAAACGCGCGCACGATTCCGCTCAATGTGGCTTTCCCGGCGGTGACATTGATCTGATCTCCGGAATGGAATGTGCCGACTGTCAGTACCCCGTCCTGAAGCGGATTCAAACTGCGCGAAATAATCGTATGCAGATTAACGGTGAGTTGAGCGGCAATCAAGACCGCGTCCTTGGCTTTTTGCGGTTGGGCGCCATGGGCGGATTGCCCTGTGACCGTAATTGTATATTCTACGCCGGATGCGAAAAACTCACCGGGCTTGGTTGCAATTTTTCCAAAAGCATAATCGGGTGATAAATGAAAACCGAAAATACGGCTGACATGATAGGTCTTCAGTATGCCTTCCGCGATCATAATGGAGGCTCCGCCGGGTCCTTCTTCTGCAGGTTGAAAAATCAGCAGGATATTGTGTGCCAGTTCCTGTTTTTGCGTCATGACATAGTCTGCAAAAAGCAGAAGCATGCTCATGTGTCCGTCGTGACCGCACGCGTGCATCATGCCTTTGTGCAATGATTGATACACTGCTTCGGTTTCTTCCGTGACAGGCAGCCCATCCATATCGGCTCGAAACGCGATTGTGCTGTCCTTATGCATATCAATAAGACACGCAACACCTGTTTTTGCATAGACAACACAGTTCAGTCCGAGATTGGACAGAAACCGCATAATATATGCCTGCGTCAGCACTTCGTTCAGCCCGCACTCGGGAATTTGATGCAGATCGCGTCTGATTTTTTTCGCTTTTTCATAATCGGTTTCGTTCCATATCATCGGCTGTTGCTTCCTTTGTTTATGATTTCTTATTATAGTGTATTCATCGTAAGACTGAAAGAGAAAATGTAAAATAAGCACCGAAGTTTGTTCAAAAAGTGGAAAAAGCACTTTACAATTACGGATATTGCTGTTATGATGAGTAAAATATAAAGTAGAGGCGCGGGCTTCAAAAGTATTTCTGCTGATCCGGACAAACGGAAACGATGCAGAGAGAAAGGGAAAACCGCCGAGATTGCAGCAATTTTGTCATTGTTGTTTTCGGGCTCATTGTTAAGAGCAGTGAGACTGTCATCCTTGTGTGGGTGGAGTGCTACTTGGTAATAATAGAGTTAATTCTCTTTTTTATCGAGCCGGCATTCAACCGGTTTTTCTTTATATTTCAGGATAAGAGGTAATATGCAAATGAAACAGTACAATGTGGCCGTAGTCGGTGCAACCGGAGTAGTCGGCAAAAAAATGATGCAGGTTCTGGAAGAACGAAAGATTCCCATCGCGAATTTTTACCCGATGGCATCCGAACGTTCCGCCGGGAAAAAAGTGCTCTTTATGGGTAAAGAATGGACTGTGGAAGCCCTCAGTGAAAAGTCATTTGATAAAGATATCGATTTCGCACTTTTTTCGGCAGGCGGAGGAACGAGCCTTCAATACTCCCCGATTGCCGCATCAAAAGGCGTGGTCGTAATCGATAATTCTTCCGCATTCCGCATGGACGATGAGGTACCGCTCGTGGTTCCGGAAGTGAATGCATCGGATGCACTCAAGCATAAGGGTATCATTGCAAACCCGAACTGTTCCACAATTCAGGCCGTGGTTGCGCTGAAACCGATTTATGACAACTATGGCATCAAAAGAATTGTCTACAGCACCTATCAGGCAGTGTCCGGCTCCGGTTCTCAGGGGATTGCAGACTTGGAGCGTGGGGTAAAAGGCGAATCCGCTACATTCTATCCTAAGCCGATCGCATTCAACTGTCTGCCGCATATTGACGTTTTTACCGAAAACGGATATACCAAAGAAGAGTTGAAAATGGTCAATGAGACAAGAAAAATATTCTCTGATCAGTCACTCAGAATTACGGCCACTACCGTACGCGTCCCCGTGATGTACGGGCACAGTGAAAGTATCAATGTCGAAACGGAAAAACAGTTTGAACTGTCGGATATTTTTGCGATGTACGAACAGGATCCGTCGATTGTTCTCATGGACAATGTCAGCGAGAATATCTACCCGACCCCACTGATTGCCGAAAATACCGACCCTGTATATGTAGGAAGAATCAGACGTGATTTTTCTGTCGATAACGGACTGAATTTGTGGGTTGTGGCAGACAATATCCGAAAAGGTGCCGCAACAAATGCGGTACAGATTGCCGAATACTTAATACAAAACGGGGTATTCGGATCATAGTCTTATTTGTAAATCATTAGGAGGAAACAGCTATGTTGTTCAAAGGAGTGTGCACCGCACTGGTCACCCCCATGACGGAAAACGGGATTAATTACGATAAGTTGGAAGAGCTGATTAACTGGCAGATCGAAGAAGGAGTCGATGCGATTCTTTTAAGCGGCACAACAGGGGAAGCTCCAACGATTACCGACGAAGAAAAAAAGGAAATGTTCAAAAAAGGCGTCGAGATCGTCAACAAACGTGTCCCGTTTATAGCGGGCACAGGAACGAACAATACAGCACACATTATCCGCCTTTGCGAATACGCATCCTTAGCGGGTGCCGATGGGTTCTTAATCAACAACCCCTACTACAATAAATCAAGCGATGAAGGCATTATCGCAAACTATGAAGCGATCAGCGCGACGGTTGATAAACCGATCATTGTGTACAATGTTCCTTCGAGAACCGGAAAAAACATCGATATCGGTTTGGCGCTGGAATTGTGCAAAATCAAGCATATTGAAGCTTTCAAAGAGGCAAGCGGAAATATCTCTCAGATTGCGTCTCTGATCGCCAGAAAGCCCGAGCATGTGACTGTTTACTCCGGCAATGATGATCAGATACTGCCGATTATGGCGCTTGGCGGAATGGGTGTCATCTGCACCTGCTCCAACATCGCTCCCAAATTAATCTGTGATATTACGGATGCCTACTTTGCGGGAGATCTCGAATTGTGCAGACAGAAACAATTAGCCATGTTGGATCTCTTCGATGCGATGTTTATCGAAAGCAACCCGATTCCGCTGAAGACTGCAATGAATATGGTCGGCATGAACGTCGGACCGATGCGGCTGCCGCTTGTGCCGCTCAGCGGAACGAAAAAAGAAAAAGTAGCAAAAGTGTTGGAACAATACGGATACGAACTGCGTAAAGCGTAGTTCGTTCGGAGGAAATATGGAACAAATCAATCTGTTGGTATGTGGTGTAAACGGTGCGATGGGCAAAACTGTGGTTGAAATCGCCGGCACAATGGCGGATGTAACTGTCGTTGCGGGATTTGATCAGCAGGGAACGGCGAACAGTGTGTTTCCGCTTTACACCCAGTTGGACGGTATTCAGGAAAAAATTGATGCGGTAATTGATTTTTCGCATTACAGCGTTGCAAAATCCGTTGCGCAATACTGTATGGAACGAGAGCTGCCGCTTGTTTCTGCCACAACCGGGATTGACGATGAAACAGAAGCTTATTATTATACGATATCAAAAACAATTCCTGTTTTTCGCAGTAAAAATTTTTCCTACGGCATCAGTGTTTTGAAGAAGTTAATCAAAGAAGCATCAAGGCTGCTTGCGGATGATTTTGATATTGAGCTGATTGAAGCGCACCACAATCAAAAAGCGGACGCTCCGAGCGGCACAGCCCAAATGCTGTTGGACAGTATCGCTGACGGTGCAGACCGTGAGTTTAACATTGTTCACGGACGTTGCGGCAATCAGACAAAGCGACAGAAAAACGAAATTACGGTACATGCCGTCCGCGGAGGAACCATCGTCGGAGAACACAGCGTATTGTTCGCCGGTGAAGACGAAATCATTACGATTTCGCACAGCGCATTATCAAAAAAGGTATTTGCGACCGGTGCATTGAAAGCGATGAAATTTATCGTGGAAAAGCAACACGGGTGCTACTCAATGGATGATATCACGGCAATCGAATCATAAAGGAGATACTTATGGATCATCAGGAATACGATTTTACCAATCCGTACGAATTGGCTCGATTTGTGAAAGAATCGAAAAAAGTAACCCCTGTCAAATTGTATGTAAACGGATCATTTGCGTCCGATGATTTTGGATCGATGGAATACTACGGATCGGGCGGATCCTATATCGTCTTTTGTGAATACACCGAAGCGAATCAATTTTTGAAAGAAAATGAAAAGAAAATTGTGCACCACCGCATGGAGTACGACAGACGAAATTCGGCAATTCCGATGCTTGACACGAGAGAGATTCCGGCAAGAATCGAACCCGGTGCATTCATTCGCGAGGGCGCGATCATTGAAGCGAACAGCGTCATTATGATGGGCGCATTGATCAATCTCGGCGCTGTGGTCGGCGAAGAAACCATGATTGATATGGGCGCGGTGCTCGGTGCGCGTGCAACCGTAGGAAAACGCTGTCATATCGGCGCGGGAGCCGTACTCGCAGGAGTATTGGAACCCCCCAGCAGCACGCCTGTTATCGTGGAAGACGATGTGCTTGTCGGAGCAAACGCGGTTGTGCTCGAAGGGGTACATATCGGTAAGGGTGCTGTAGTAGCGGCAGGAAGCATCGTAACGGAAGATGTCCCGGAAAATGCAGTGGTTGCGGGTGCGCCTGCAAAAGTGATTAAAATGAAAGACGAAAAAACGATTTCCAAGACGGAAATTTTGGATGCCCTGAGAGGAAAATAAACGATCGGTTCCGCACAATCTTGACTCGCATGAAATGCGGGTCTTTTTTCTTTTATCCAAGAATACTTGAGTTTCGATTCATCTGCGTTATAATAACCCTATGACTAAAATTATTCTCATTACAGTAGGTGTTGTTTTATGGAACATTGTTACCTTTTTAATGATGGCCATAGATAAAAGTAAAGCAGTGCGCAATCGGCGCAGAATCAGTGAAAGAGTGCTTCTGCTTTCCGCTTTCTTCTTCGGCGGAATCGGAAGTTTCACAGGGATGTTTGTATTCAGGCACAAGACCAGACACTTGAAATTCCGAATTTTGCTGCCGTTTTTTACACTGCTGAATATCTCGATATTATTCTTACTATACTATCATTTCGGCTGATCTGCCGTTATGCGGGAGGGAACTATGAAATTCAAAGAATATCCATATCAGAGGATTGATTTTAATCTGATGTTTCGGCAGGCGGACGAGGTCATCGCACAGATGGAGGAAGCCTCCGAATTTTCCGCGTTTCGGCAGGCGGTATTGGAGTTCAACCGTATTCTAAAACAGGTGCATTCCATGGCGATCATTGCGTCCATACGCAACAGTATCGATACAACAGATGCTTATTATGAAGCGGAACAGCGTTATTATGACGAACGGATGCCCGAATTTGAGGATCGAATTATCCGTTATTTCAAAGCAATGACGGATTCGCCCTACAAACGCGAA
>CAYUFL010000037.1:0-16666 GCA_964444065.1 uncultured Lachnospiraceae bacterium | reverse complement strand
GGATGTTCCGCTCTTTTGATTTTTGCACCAACGCCTCTCACAGTATATCATTTTTTAGTCTTTCGATCTGTGCCTGCTGGTTGGCTATGATCAATTGCAGTCTGGCTGGTTCATTCATGCTTTTGGATGTTTGCATTGACGGATAGGGATTGTCTTTTCGTTTGTTCTCAAGAGCGGCTTCGCCGTATTTCAGGTACTTATTTACCCGTGTGCATACAAATGTGGTTCACATTCTCTGTCTCTTCGTTCTGTGTCAGTGCAATAGGATTCTCTTTTATTACAACATATCAAAAAAGCAGACATGTTTTTCCCATGTCTGCTTTTGTTTGCCAATTCATTCAGTCAGCTTATTTATTGGAAATTTGATTCCAATAATTCAAAGTTGTTTTTTGTGTATCGGATCAGTTTATCCTGTTGCATTTTACTGAGTTCTCTTGACATCGCACTGCGTTCTACGCAAAGGTAATCCGCCAGTTCATTTCTTGAAAAAGAAATTTCGAACCTTCGGTTATGTTTTCTTTCTGCTTCATTCAGTAAATAAGTCATGATTTTTTCTCTTGTTGTCCTCTTCGAAATAATCTCCATTTTATCGCTCATATGGATATTCTTTTTTGCGACAATCTTAAGCATATTGGCAATCAACGCGGAGTGAAAAGCGCATGCATTGCTGCAGGTCGTCACCAATTTTTTAAATTGAATCATCATAATGCGGCAGTCTGTAGAAGCCTGGACTGTTTCGTTGCTGATCCCCACTCCTGCGCAGGCGAATGCTTCGCCGAATACATCTCCTTCGCCGAGTTCCGCAATGATATTTCGTGTGCCGAAAAAATCTTCTTTTATGATTTTCACTTTACCGGAAAGAATTACACCGACGTAATCAACCTTATCTCCTGCCATCAAAATGTAACTGTCTTTTGAATATGTTTTTTCTGTTCCGCCAAGACAATTAATCAGGGTGGTGTAGTCATTTTGATCAATTCCGTCGAACAATTCCGAAATTTTCAATTTATTCTCCTTTTGTTGCAAAAGCAACAGAAATTGCATTGATATTGTACTATAATGATCTCAGAAAAGCAATACGGAGGTCAAAATGAAACGAAAAATCATTCATATTGATAAGGAGTCTTGTAACGGGTGTGGGTTGTGTGTTAATGCTTGTCATGAAGGTGCGATTCGTTTGATTGACGGCAAAGCTGAACTGATCCGAGACGATTATTGCGATGGTTTGGGTAATTGTCTGCCGGTGTGTCCGACCGGAGCGATCTCATTTGAAGAGAGGGAAGCACCCGCATACGATCAAAAAGCTGTGGATGAACATCTTTCCGCAACAAAAGAAGAAGCAAAACTTGCTTGCGGATGTCCCGGATCAGCATCCAAAACAATAGAACACAGAGATCACACTCCTTTCTGCAGCAACGAATCGCCCGAAGAAGGCTCATCTCAGTTGTCGCAGTGGCCGGTGCAGATCAAGTTGGTGCCTATCAATGCTCCATACATGGAAAATGCCGACCTGCTGATTGCGGCGGACTGTACGGCATTCGCATACGGAGATTTTCATAATCGTTTTATCAAAAATCATGTTACGCTGATCGGGTGCCCGAAGCTCGATACGCCTGATTATAGGGAGAAATTGACTGATATTTTACTGAACAACGAAATCAAGAGTATCACGGTTGTCCGAATGGAAGTTCCGTGTTGCGGCGGAATTGTCAATGCGGTAAAAAATGCAATGATGAACAGCGGAAAAATCATCCCGTGGCAGGTTGTAACAATTTCAACCGACGGTAAAATACTCGATTAAAAATAAAAGGAGAAAAATCATGAGTACAATGTTTTGTTACCAATGCGAACAGACTGCGGGCGGGAAAGCCTGCACAGGGAACCAGGGAGTATGCGGCAAGAAAGCCGATACTGCGAATTTTCAGGACGCGCTGACCGGTGCTGTCATCGGATTGGCAAATTCGCTCGATCCGCAAAGCGTTCCGAAAGAAACCATGAAGCTGATTTATGATGCATTGTTTACGACCATTACAAACGTGGATTTTGACAGCGAACATGTTGCGCAGGTTACCAATAAGGTTAAAACCGCCAAAACAATGTCCGGCGGAGCAAAAGACGATTTCGATATGACACAACTCTGGGAAAATTCCGATGAAGATGTCCGTTCTTTGAAATCGTTGATATTGCTTGGAATCAGAGGCGTTGCAGCATATGCCGCACATGCGATGGTTTTGGGATATTGCGATTCCGACATGGATGCGCGTGTGATCAAACAGCTTCAGATTATTTCCAAGGAAATGCCTGTCAATGAGCTCATTCCGGAAGTAATGGAAACAGGGCAGATCAATCTGAAAGTGATGGAACTGCTGGATCGTGCGAATACGGAAACGTACGGAAAACCTGTTCCGACAACTGTTCCGCTTCAAGTGGAAAAAGGACCTTTTATTGTTATTTCGGGACATGACCTGCTTGACCTTTATCTTCTCCTGGAACAGACAAAAGACAAGGGAATCAATATCTATACCCACGGGGAAATGCTTCCTGCGCATGCCTACCCAAAATTAAAGGCTTATCCTCAACTAAAAGGAAATTTTGGAACAGCTTGGCAGAATCAGCAGAAAGAGTTCGCCGATTTGCCAGCCCCGATACTTTTCACGACCAACTGCATTATGCCTGTTAAAGACAGTTATAAAGATCGCGTATTTACGACCAATTCGGTTGCATATCCTGAAATGGTGCATATCGATGAGGAGAAAGATTTCACTCCGGTAATTGAGAAAGCGCTTGCTCTCGGAGGTTATCCGCAAGACAAAGAATTTACCGGAATCAACGGCGGAACATCTGTCACAACAGGATTTGGAAAAGACACCGTGCTGTCGGTTGCGGATACCGTGATCAATGCAGTGAAGGCAGGCGCAATTAAGCACTTTTTCCTTGTGGGCGGCTGCGATGGCGCAAAGCCGGGAAGAAACTATTATACAGAGTTTGTGAAGCAGACTCCGGATGATACGGTGATTCTTACTCTGGCATGCGGAAAATATCGGTTTAATGATTTGAATCTCGGTGAGATCGGCGGACTTCCGCGTATCATGGATATGGGACAGTGCAATGATGCCTACAGCGCGATACAGGTTGCGCTTGCATTGGCAAATGCATTCGAGTGCGGGGTGAACGATCTTCCGCTCACGTTAGTACTTTCATGGTACGAACAGAAAGCGGTATCAATTTTGCTGACATTGCTTTCCCTCGGAATCAAGAATATTTATATCGGACCGACGATTCCGGCATTCCTTTCTCAAAACGTACTGAATCTTCTTGTTGACCAATTTGCCCTTACCCCGATATCAACACCGGAAGAAGATTTGAAAAAAATCCTGAAAAAATAACAACTCAACCCTTTCCTACAAATCGCAGAGTGTAAATACGCTTTGCGATTTGTTTTTTGTGAAGAGCCTGCGTTTTTTATGAATATTCGGTGAAGTCACTTGTACTATCATTTCATAATTGCTAAAATGATTTAATAACTCATATTCAAAAAACGAAAAGAGGAAAATATGAATAAACAGAAAAATCAAAAAAATAAAGTATTCTTTATTTTAGGAATTGTGTTCGGCGTGCTTGCACTGATCGGCTTTGTCGGGAATTTAATCTATGCGATCAGCAATATCAGTTATTACGTTGGATACGGATATACACTATCCGCGGTGCTTCCTTCTTACATTTATCAGATTTTGACACCCATCGGAACATTGGGCGGAGTATCGGCAATTTTATTTGCATTAAGTGTGATCATCAACAAAGGTATTGTATCGGTGTCTGAAGATACAGAACCCGAAATGGATGAAGAAGTAAAAGAACAGTCAGCTGAATAATTAACTATTTGATGCCTGGAAATTCTTTATGCACTGAAAATATTATAAAAGAAGCGGTATATAGCAATAACCGCTTTTTTTGTTGTATAATCAAGACACAGGGCGATGCGACTCAATCGGAGTGTGTGTTCTGAAAACGAAATACAGGGGTAGTATATGGATAAAACAGCATTTTTTAAATTATCGTATGGTTTGTTCATTGCGGGAGTGGAATCAGAAGGAAAATTAAATGCATGCGTCATCAATACCGCAGCGCAGGCAACATCGGAACCGGCAAAGATGGTTGCAACCATGCAAAAAACAAATTTCACGACGGAATTAATCTTAAAAAAGAAAAGTTTGACAATATCTGTGTTGTCAATTTATGCGCCGGTTGATTTTGTTGCGAACTTCGGATACAGCAGCGGCAGAGATCGGAATAAATTTGAGAATATTCCGTATAAAATCGATCTGAACGGAAATCCATATGTTGCTGACAACACGGTCTCGGTGATCAGCTGCAATGTTACGCAGATACTTGATCTCGGAACACATTATCTATTCATATGCGATGTTGCGGAAGCGATCGTTACCGCTCCGGATGCACCGATGACGTATACCGATTTCCGCACGCTCAAATCAGGAGGTTCGGTTGCTGGTGTTGTCCCGAAGGAAAAGGGCGAAAAGAAACTCAGATATATATGTACGGTCTGTCATTATGTGTACGACGGGGAAATTCCATTTGAAGAATTGCCGGATACGTATCTCTGTCCTGTATGCGGAAGCCCGAAATCCGTATTTGTTGCTGAGGAGTATTACGTGTAGATGAGCAAGATTACATTTGAAATCGTCGAGCATCTGGCTGATCTTTCCGAAAACGCAAGCGGATGGATGAAAGAAGTGAATTTGGTGAGTTGGAACGGCAGAGCCGCTAAATACGACATCAGAGAATGGGACCCCGAACATCAAAGCATGAGCAAAGGAATCACCTTGACGGAAGACGAAATGCGCCAATTGATTGAATCGGTGCAAAGTCATCTGGACAAATAATAAAAAATATTTTGGTGCAAATAAAATAATCGCTTCGATTCAATCGAAGCGATTATTTGTTTGTTCTGATTATTTCTGTTCTTGATCTCTGAGCTTGATGGCAAGTTCGGGAAAGTTTGTAATGATGATATCCATTCCCAGTTTGATCATCGCTAAAATTTCTTTTTCTTCGTTCGGTGTGTAACAGTTTACCATCAGTCCTGCGTTTCTGAGTGAAAGAACTTCTTCCGCTGTGAATGCTGCGTAGAGTCCGTTGTATGCATCCGCTCCGGTTGTTTTTACATACTCCGCAGTCTGATACATGCGGCAATCCGACAGAATGCCTGTCTTAATTTTCGGGTCAATTTCCTTGCATCTTACCATTGAAATGTGGTCAAAGGAAGACAACAATGTTTTGTCCTCAAGATGATAGTCATAAACCATTTCAATCACACGTTCTTCTATTTTGGGATACAGAAAACTTCCGGCTTTCAGTTCAATATTGATTTTTTTGCCTTTTTGTGCTACAAGTTCGAGTGTTTCTCCCAGTGTCGGAATTTTGGCATCAGGAAAACTTCCTGCCTCTCCCTGATATTTCGCGCTTGCGGAAAGCACTTTCAATTCAGCCAGCGTTTTTGTGAATATCATCCCGTTTCCGTCAGTTGTGCGGGATAAATCGAAATCATGCATAACAACCATTTCGCCGTCTTTGGAATAATGTACATCAATTTCAATCCCGTCTGCATGGTAGACATCGAACGCCATTCTATAGGCTTCCATTGTATTCTCAGGCGCGTGTCCGCTTGCTCCCCGATGTCCGTAAATATCCATACTGATTCCTCCTGTTTATGATTTCATGGTAAGCGAAATACGTTTCTTCTGAAGATCTACTTCCAGCACAGTGACATTTACAATATCGCCGACCGCAACAACATCAAAAGGGTCTTTGACGAATTGGTTGCTCAACTGGCTGATATGGACAAGTCCGTCATCATGCACGCCGATATCGACAAATGCGCCGAAATGTGTTACGTTTCTGACGGTACCGGTCAGATGCATTCCCGGTTGCAGATCTTTCATTTCCATTATATCATTTTTAAATGCGACTTTAACCAATTCGTCACGCGGATCGCGTCCCGGTTTTTTCAATTCCTCCACAATATCGCGCAGTGTGAGTTCTCCGATGTCAAGTTCAGCTGATAGATTTTTAATATTCAGATGCTCCAAAATCTCTTTTGTTTTTGAGAGTCGTCCTTCATGGAGATCGTCTTGCGTGATTCCGGCAGAATCAAGTAGCTTCAGTGTCGCATCGTAACTTTCCGGATGGACGGAAGTGTTGTCCAGGATACAATCGCTGCCCGATACGCGCAGAAAACCTGCGCATTGTTCAAATGCTTTTGCTCCGATTCCGCCTATTTTAAGGAATTCTTTTCTGTTTTTGATTCCCCCATGTTCCTTCACGTAATCGAAAATTGCGGTAGCTGTTTTTTTTGAAATTCCCGAAACATAAGCCAACAGTGCAGGTGATGCTGAATTCACATCTACGCCAACTGAGTTTACGGCATCTTCAACAACATGTTCCAATGCTCCCGTGAGCGCCTTTTGATCGACATCATGCTGATATTGCCCGACGCCGATGTGTTTCGGGTCGATTTTTACGAGCTCTGCAAGCGGGTCTTTCAGCCTCTGGGCGATTGAGACCGCACCGCGGATTGAAACATTCAGTTCCGGATATTCTTCGGTTCCCAATTTCGATGCAGAATAGACACTGGCGCCTGCCTCGTTTACGATAACATATTCCAGTTTTCTGGGAAGCTCCTTAATCAGCTCCGCCACAAACAGCTCACTTTCTCTGCTTGCCGTGCCGTTGCCGATAGAGATGACATCGACTTTGTGTTTTTCAATCAGCGCACTCAGCGTTTTTTTTGCCTCTGCTGTTTGATTTTGAGGTGCGGTCGGGTAGACCGTTGTGTAGTCAAGCATTTTTCCGACTGGGCTGATCACTGCAATCTTGCAGCCGGTTCGGTATGCAGGGTCAAATCCCATCAGTACTTTCCCTTTTACAGGGGGGGTAAGCAGCAGGCTTTTTAAATTTTTCGCGAATACTGTAATTGCGCTGTCGTCTGCCCGTTCCGTCAATACTGTTCGTGTTTCGCGCTCCACGGATGGTGCGATCAGTCGTTTGTATGCATCCTGAACAGTTGTTTCCAATAATTCTGATTTTGTTCCTTTGCATACTTGCATGTTCAGATAAGTAAGTATGCGATCAACAGGGGCTTCAATCGATACTTTCAGTATTTTTTTTGTTTCCCCGCGGTTGATTGCAAGGATGCGGTGATCCGCAATCAATTTAATCGGTTCGCGGTAATCGTAGTACATTTCGAATACTTTTTGTTCTTCGTTCTGCGCCTTCGTTTGAGTGGTAACAATCATTCCCTGCTGATAAGTTTCGCTTCGGATGTATTTGCGATAATCTGCATTTTCGCTGATCTGTTCCGCGATGATATCACATGCGCCCGCAACGGCATCCTCTGCAGTTTCTACTTGTTTTTCAGGGTCAATATAGGATTGCGCAAGCTCTTTGATCGCCTTATCACTGTGTTCCAGTGATAAAATGGCTTCAGCAAGCGGTTCCAGCCCTTTTTCTTTCGCGATGGTTGCACGTGTTCTTTTTTTTGGACGAAACGGCAGATAGAGATCTTCCACGTCCTTTAATACCGTACAATTCAGGATCTTTTCTCGGAGTTCCGGCGTCAGTTTTTCCTGTTTTTCTATCAGATGAATGACCTCATCTTTTCGTTGCGTGAGATTCTTTAAGTAGGTAAGGCGTTCATCGAAATCGCGCAGAATTTCATCACTCATATTCCCGGTGACTTCTTTGCGGTATCGCGCAATGAAAGGAATGGTATTGCCGTCTTCGATCAACGCAATCGTGTTTTCGACATCTTTTAAATTCAGAGAGAACTGCTTTGCTAACTGTTGAGGTATTTGGTTCATCATGTCACTCCGTTCGTTTCTTGTCCGATCAATAAGTATTGTGCGCCATACGGTATCCATATTGATATATAGCATTGGCAGCGTCATACAAATCGTATGATTTATCTTACCCGATTCACATCCGTGAATCAACCTTCAGGAAGAGATTCCTAAAATTGACAAACACATTGTCAGGGTGCTGTAACCGTGATTTTGTAAGGAAGCGCAGATTCCAAAGTATTGTTATTGAATGTTGTTCGGAAATTGAGTATAATGATCTCAATAGGAGGTAGGAAATCATGTGTGAATCGATTGCTTATCTGGTTACCGAAAATGGTGAAGAAAAAATTATGGAGAACGTCGTGTACGCTGTTCCTTCCAAAGACAGTGTGTTTTTGGAAGATATTCTGGGAGATCAGAAAACCGTGGCAGGTATATTGAAAGAAATTAAATTACTGGATCACAAAATACTGATTCAAAAACAATAGCCTCAAACAACCTTTTCCCGTCATATAAAATTGATTTTAATCTGTAAACATTCTAAATTAGTATTCAATTTTCTTGAATGAGGACTTCTAAATTCTGTTTTATTTAGGTGATAAATGAAAGAAATTGCATGCATTCAATATTATGGGTCGAATTTGTCCCATGCTGTTTCTTTCTAAAAGATTTTTAATTTCCGCACTCTGAAAATGATTGAATTCTTGAATGAACAATGATAGAATGACCTTGCAACAGACTCTTTAGTCAAAACACTTCTTCAATTCTTCCAAAATAGATAATTTTCAATTTTTATCCATCAATTTTGTTTAATATTGGCAAACAATGTTATCGTTACTGCATCATTATGCTGTTGAATGACGTTGTAAACATTTTCATAATTATTTGTTTGCATGAATTAAAAAATACTTACATCCAGGAGGAGGTTCAATGGAAATCAAACAATTTACATCCGTTGAAGAAATGGAAGCCGTTTCTGAAGTACTCTCAAATCTCGCCAAAGAAAGATTTGCGGAAACTTGGCAAGACAGAAAACAGGCTCAGAAACCACAATGCAAATTTGGTGAAGATGGCATTTGCTGCAGAATCTGTTCAATGGGTCCGTGCAGAATTACGCCGAAAGCGCCGCGAGGGATTTGCGGAGCAGACGCTGCAGCAATTGCAGCAAGAAATTATATCCGATCAATCGCTGGAGGTGCAGCGGCACATTCAGATCATGGTCGTGATATCGCTCATACGATGTATATTTCATCCAGAGACGGCAATTATACCGTTAAAGATGAAGGGAAGCTGCTTAAACTTGCTGCAGAATGGGACATTCCGACAGAAGGAAGAGATATCTACGATGTTGCTCACGAAGTTGCTTTAGTCGGATTAAATGAATACGGAAAACCGTTTGGTACACAAAGATTTGCGGAAAGAGCAACTGACGAAAGAAAACAAACATGGGCAGAAGCAGGCGTTATGCCGCGTGCAATTGATAGAGAAATATGCGAAATCATGCATATGACACATATGGGATGTAGCTGTGATGCTGACGCACTTGTAAAACAAGGTATTCGTACAGGTCTTGCTGATGGCTGGGGTGGTTCTATGATGGGAACCGAATTTTCAGATATTATCTTTGGTACACCGATGCCGAAAGAAACAGAAGCCGATTTGGGTGTTATTGAAAAAGATATGGTCAATATCATCATCCATGGACATGAACCTTCTTTATCCGAAATGGTTGTAATGGCAGCTGAAGATCCGGAAATGGTTCGATACGCAAAGGAAAAAGGCGCAAAAGGAATTAATATTGCCGGACTGTGTTGTACTGCGAATGAAGCAGCAATGCGTCACGGTGTCAGAATTGCTGGTAACTTCCTTATGCAGGAAAATGCTGTTTTAACAGGAGCTATCGAAGCGATGGTTGTTGACATTCAATGTATTTTCCCCGCGCTTTCGGCGTTGACGAAATGCTACCATACCAAATTTATTACAACATCTCCGAAAGCGAGAATCCCTGGTTCCATTTATATGGAATTTGACGAACACAGAGCTTTGGAAATCGCAAAAGAGATCGTAAAAGAAGCAATCGATAATTTTGAAAACAGAGATAATACAAAAGTTTATATTCCTGCTAACAAACAAAAAGCAGTCGTAGGTTATTCTTGTGAGGCGATCATCAAACAGCTGGATACCGTTACAAATTCTTATGTTGATCAGCTTGGCACATATGAACCTCTTATTGATTGTGTAAAATCCGGCGTGTTGCGGGGAGCGGTTGGTATTGTAGGATGCAACAATCCGAAAGTTCGACCAGATTACTCCCACATCGAGATCATGAAAACGCTTTTGAAAAACGACATTATCGTTGTTGCGACAGGCTGTACGGCTCAAGCTGCGGCAAAAGCTGGTCTTATGTCAAAAGAAGCGAAAAATCTTTGCGGAGACGGTTTGCGAACGGTTTGCGAACTTGCTGACATTCCCCCTGTGCTTCACATGGGTTCTTGTGTTGATATCAGTCGTATTCTTCTCTTAGTTAACGGTATATCTCAAAAATGGGGTGTTGCAATTCCTGATCTGCCAATAATTGGATGTGCACCTGAGTGGATGAGTGAAAAGGCTTATTCTATCGCTAATTACGTTATAGGTAGCGGCATTCAAACATTCCTTGGAATCGAACCTCAGGTAAAAGGTTCCGACAAAATGATGGAATTGATTACCGAAGGAACAAAGAAACTCGTCGGTGCAGGTTTTTCGATAAATATGGATCCCGAAGTCCTTGTACAAGACATGATTAATTGCATCGAAGAGAAGAGAACTGCACTGAACATCTAAAATAAATCAATTTCAAAAAAGTAAGGTGATATTGAATGAAAATTGCCGTTACAGGAAAAGGCGGAGTCGGGAAAACTACTTTCTCTGCGATACTAGCCCGTCTTTATGCAGAAGAAGGACGAAGCGTACTGGCAGTAGATGCCGATCCTGATGCAAATCTCGGACTCGCGCTTGGATTTACGGAAAGCCAGCTCAAGGAAATCGTTCCGATTTCTCAAATGAAAAAGCTTGTTGCCGAACGTACCGGTTCTTCCGAAGAAAATTTCGGAAAATTCTTCAAGATCAACCCCAAAGTTGATGATATACCCGAACAATACGCAAAAAAAGCGAACGGCATCAAGTTGCTGACACTGGGTACGGTAGAAACCGGCGGAAGCGGATGTGTATGTCCCGAACATGTTTTACTGAAACGTTTGATTTCTCATTTGGTTCTCCAAAGCCGGGATGTTATCATCATGGATATGGAAGCAGGTATTGAACACCTCGGCAGGGGAACTGCGGACAGTGTGGATCAGTTCATCGTTGTGATTGAACCCGGTGCACGCAGCATTCAAACATACGAAAAGGTAAAGCAGCTTGCGCAGGATCTTGGGGTTAAAAACGTGCGTGTGGTTGCGAATAAAGTTCGCAACGAAGACGACGAAAACTTCATTAAAGAATATATCAAAGACGATCTGCTCGGTTTCGTTCACTACAACAAAGAAGTGATCGATGCCGACAGACAGGGGAAATCACCGTTTGATTTCAGTGCGGCTGCAATCGATGAAATTAAGGTCATCAAGGAAAAAATAGATCGAGAATTCGAAACGAAAGAATAATTATACGGAGTGAGATAAAAATGACACTTTTCGAACGAGTCTTTAACGGCTCAGATCAAATGTATGATTTAGCAGTAGCCGGTGTAGATAAAGCGATCGCCAAATTTGGCGCAGACCACAGTGTATCTTTACCCGATACGGCTTACGGTCTTCCTGTGATTTATGCTTTTACCGAAGTAAAAGTAAAAACACTCGGAGAACTCAAAATAACATTGGACACAATCAAAGATATGATGTGTCATGAAAACAGAACAGAACATGTTTTCACATCCGGTATCGCTACCGCGATGTCAGCAGAAATTATTGAAGCAATCAAATACGTAATGGAAGAAACTCCTTACGCTGATCCATACCACGGACATCTTTCCGATGCAGAAATCCGTTCTTTGGGCGTACCGCTCGTTACCGGAGATATCCCGGGCGTTGCTGTTATGATCGGACCGGCTCCTTCCAAGGAAATTGCCGCAAAATTAATCAAAGATTATCAGTCAAAAGGAATCATGGTGTTCCTGGTTGGCGGAATCATCGATCAGGCTGTTGAAGCCGGTGTTAACATGAATTTTGATGTGCGTATTGTTCCTCTTGGACAGGATCTTCCTTCAGTGATTCATGTTGTCAGTGTGGCAATCCGTGCAGCACTCATTTTCGGTGCTGTGAAACCCGGTTCCTATGCAGAACTTCTCAGATATACTTCAGATCGTGTAAAAGCATTTGTTAACGCATTTGCACCGCTCACAGACATGACGGTAGCATGCGGCGGCGGCGCAATTGCTCTCGGCTTCCCTGTTCTTACAGACGAAACCGAAAACATCTGGTATGTTCCGAAACGACTCATTTATCAAGCGAATAACGACGATCTTGTTGCGACTTCTTTGGAAGCGCGCGGCATCAAAATTAAAATCACGGAAATTCCGATTCCGGTTGCATTTGCGGCAGCGTTCGAAGGTGAAATTATCAGACGTAACGACATGCAGCTTGAAATCGACGGTTCCAAAATGGATTCTTTCGAACTCGTTCAGATGAAAGAAGCCAGCGAAGTGGAAGATCACAAAATCGAACTCATCGGAAAAGACTTTGACCAACTTGATGAAGTTCCCGGCAAAATGCCGATCGCGATCATGGTTGATGTTGCAGGCAAGAGCATGCAGTACGACTTTGAACCGGTCTTGGAAAGAAAAATTCACTATTTCCTGAACTACATGGAAGGTGTTATGCACACCGGACAAAGAGATATGATCCGTATCCGTGTCAGTAAATCTGACTTTGATGCAGGTCTGCGTGCGAAACATTTCGGCGAAGTGCTTTATGCAAAAATGAAAGACGAATTTGATGCTGTTGTTGATAAATGTCAGATCACTATCGTAACTGATCCTGAAAAAGTAAAAGAACTCAGACAGAAAGTTGCAATTCCTGCCTATGACAAACGTGACGAACGTTTGAATTCTCTGACAGACGAAAGCGTAGATGTATTCTACAGCTGCACACTTTGCCAATCATTCGCTCCTTCCCACGTTTGCGTAGTTACTCCGGAAAGACTTGGTCTTTGCGGCGCGGTGAGCTGGTTGGATGCAAAAGCAACAAAAGAACTGGATCCATCCGGTCCTTGCCAGATGATTACCAAAGGCGGTCTGCAGAACGAAGTAACAGGCGCTTGGGATGATGTCAACGATGCGGTTGCAAAACTTTCTCAAGGTGCACTGCAGAAAGTAACACTTTACTCCATTATGGAAGATCCGATGACAAGCTGCGGCTGCTTCGAATGTATCTGCGGAATCGAACCTTTCTCAAACGGCGTTGTAATTGTCAATCGTGAATACGCCGGACTGACACCGCTTGGTATGAGCTTCGGCGAACTGGCTTCCATGACAGGCGGCGGTGTTCAGACTCCGGGCTTCATGGGTCACGGCAAACATTTCATTGCTTCCAAAAAGTTTATGAAAGCAGAAGGCGGTATCGAACGTATCGTGTGGATGCCAAAAGCACTCAAAGATACAGTTGCTGAAAAGCTTAATAAAACTGCAAAAGAATTGTACGGAATCGATAACTTTACTGATATGGTCGGTGATGAAAACACTGCTCAGGACGGCGAAGCGTTGATCGCATTCCTTACTGAAAAAGGACACCCGGCCTTGGCCATGGATCCGATGATGTAATATGATCCGATAAGGGTGCGGAATCTCCGCACTCTTATCTTTTGTTTATCTTATATTATCTTTGGTTTATCCGATAAAGAGTGTATATAATTAAATTATGTGTATTTTTTATTGTTGAAACCTTATGAGGTTCAGATGAACGATCTTAGTGTAAACCAATTTTTGAAGCGATACCGTATGCACCCCGATCAAGTCGATGCAGACTCGTTGAATGGATTATTTCTTGATCAGATGAATCAGGGGATGCTTGTCGCCCAAGAGCAGGGAATGTCTATGTATCCTGCATTTATTGATATGGCTAAATTGCATACTTTCGATCGTCCTGTTACGATTGCTGCGGTGGATGCCGGAGGCACACATTTACGCATTGCCTTGGTAAAAATAACCAGCGGACGCCATATTGAAATTGACCATTTGGAAAAGTATTCTATGTTGGGTCGGTATACCTCCCTCAGTGCAGAAGATTTTTTCCTTGAGTTTGCACAAATATTATTGCCTTTTGCTATAAAAGCGGACGCCATCGGTATCAGTTTTGCCTTTCCCGGAGAAATAACCAATCAGCATGATATGATCATTCGCGAGATGGCAAAAGAGATCGTTGTTGAGGGTATTCAGAACAAAAGTTTGCGTGAGGGTCTTACTGGACAGCTCGCTCAAATGACGACTAAAAAGCTGCCGCTTGCGATTGTGAATGATTCGGTTGCGTCTCTTTTGTCGGTTGCGGTAAAGTATGACGTGCATCGCTATCAGTCACTTACTGGACTTATTTTGGGAACCGGAACAAACTCCTGTTACCGTGAAAAGTGCAGCAATGTTCGTAAGACAAAATATGCGCCGTCGGCAGAATTTGATTTAATCAATACCGAGTCCGGTTGTTTTGACGGATACCGGGGCGGCGAGTTTGATCATGTGCTTGATCAATGCTCTGAGCTGCCGAATGACCATCTGTTTGAAAAAAAGGTCGGCGGAAAGTACTTGGGAGAATTAACTGAAATTGCGTGTCAATACGCGCAGCGTGATGGGCTGATTACGGATACGTTTGATCTTTCCAATCTGCAGAACGCCACAGCAAAAGAAGTCAGTGAAATTCTATCCAATGAACCGCAGAACAATGACGAACGTATTGTGCAGCAATTGTCGATGCAGATTGTTCATCGCGCACAAATCCTTCTTTGCAGCAATCTTTCTGCTTTGATCGCGAAACAAAACGGATGTTCTGCGCCCGCATTGCTGTCGATTGAAGGATCCACGGCAGAAAAAATTCCAAATTTCAAAAAAACATTGCTCGAATCGTTACAAAAACAAACCGCAGCTGATATCGAATGTGTTTCTACCGATCACGCTGTGTTGCTCGGTGCCGCGCTGGCGGCATCTTTTCATCTCTCAAATTGAAATCTGAAACCCTTTACACGCTTTTTGCATTCAAAATAGCTGGAATTTCTCTTAAATATCGCATAGAATGTCATTGAATAAAGTATTGTTTTGATTTATTAATCGGAGGATAAAATATACATGAAAATTTTAGTGGTCAATTGCGGCAGCTCTTCGCTGAAATATCAATTATTTGATATGCTGACAGAGGAAGTTCTTGCCAAAGGACTTGTGGAACGAATCGGAATTGAAGGATCCGTTCTGACACACAAGCCTACAGGAAAAGAAAAGAAAATAGTACAACAAACGATGCAGAGTCATAAAGACGCCATCAAGATGGTTTTGCAAATGCTTGTCGATCCGCAATACGGTGTTCTTTCTTCCATGAAAGAAATCGACGCGGTCGGTCACCGCGTGCTTCACGGAGGCAGCAAATATGCAGAGAGTGTCATCATTGATGAGAAAGTTCTTGACGCGATTGAAGAATTTGTTCCGCTTGGACCGTTGCACAATCCTGCAAATCTGATCGGTATCAATGCTTGTGCGGAAGCGCTCCCCGGCGTTCCCATGGTAGCAGTATTTGATACGGCTTTTCATCAGACGATGCCTAAAAAAGCATTTATTTATGCAATTCCTTATAAGTATTACGAAAATAATCACATCCGAAAATACGGATTTCACGGTACCAGCCATAAATTCGTTTCACAAAGAGCAGCGAAAATACTCGGCAACGAGAATATAAAGCTGATCACCTGCCATTTGGGCAACGGCTCGAGCGTTGCTGCAGTAAAAAACGGCAAGTGTATGGATACCTCCATGGGTCTGACCCCGCTTGACGGTTTGATTATGGGAACACGAAGCGGAACGATTGACCCTGCAGTAATTAAAGTACTTGCGGATGAAGAACATATGACAATCAATGAAATTGATAATATGCTCAACAAACAATCTGGGGTTTTGGGTATATCGGGTATTTCCAGCGACTTTCGGGATTTGGAACAGGCGAGTGATGAAGGAAACGAACGTGCCAGACTGGCATTGGATGCGTTTGATTACAAAGTTGTATGTACGATCGGTGCATATGCTGCGGTATTGAACGGAGTGGATGCAATTGTCTTTACTGCAGGGGTCGGCGAAAACTCTCCGGAAGCCAGAGAATCGATTCTTACAAAACTGACTTACCTTGGAGTTGAGCTGGATAAAGATGCGAATAAGAAAAGAGGAGAAGAAATAATGATTTCAACTCCTGACTCGAAAGTGAAGGTTTTTGTCATCCCAACCAACGAAGAATTGATGATAGCGATGGACACAATGAACCTGACAAAAGAATTGATATAGTATACCATTTACTCTGCTGGAATGAGCGAATTATTTAACCAATTTGCTTGACAAACAGACACTGATACTTATATAATATTATGGCATGTTAGTATAGCGGAATACGGCGAGTAAATATGAAAATCAATATTGCCGAACTGATTAAAAATGATTCCAAACATATTGCTTTTGACCAACAGTGCGAAGGTTTCGTGTCCGAGTACGATTATTCGATACGTACTCCGATCGCTGTTACCGGTGAACTGTGGTATGAGAACAACATTCTTAAATTCTTTATGCATGTTTCCTACATTGCAGATACAGTCTG
>CAYUFL010000036.1:15520-17039 GCA_964444065.1 uncultured Lachnospiraceae bacterium | reverse complement strand
TAATGACCTTTCCGATGGCTCCGCTGAACGTATCTTTTAACTTCGCGCTCAGATTGAACCCGTTCGTTTCCTTGCCGAAAATCCCGAATGCCTTTTCGGTTGCCGTGGAGACGGCGGCGGTTGTAAAGAAAGCAACAAAAAAGCCCCCGAAGGGGCTTAATTGATGAATCAAGAAACTGCCATTTATTCTTATAGATTTTCAAACTTGCTGTCTATCATACGTTTAACATTTTCATTTTTTATTTTATCACCAATATCGTAACCAAACAGATATAATATCGCTGAAGCCATTTCGCCTTCAGCATAACCAAATACAGTCATATTGCTCTCTGTAAGATCATATAATGCATCTGCAATATCTTTATCGCAGATGTGATTCTTACCGCAGGATATGATAGAATTCAAACGCACGATCCCTATTCTCGAACGCAATCCATCCAGGATATCTTCTTTACGACCTTTCAATATTAAATTGATTATGTCCTGAGTTCCCTTACTCTTCTCCATAAATTTCTTTTTTCCTCATATCTTTATATTTTTGAAGTATTTCGATTGCATTTGAATCGTCTAATTCTTGAGCTAATTTCAATTCAATATTATATGCATTTTCTTCCATCTTCCAACAGGCATCACGATTTTCAAAAATCCGAAATCCTCCCCATCCCATTGCATAATCATCTAACACATGTTGATACTCATGTCTCCACGCACTAATACTGGCATCTTGGTCGATAATCAAAGTTCCAGGTTTGCCCGGCGAAGGGTTTGGTGAATACGCCATCGTACCTGCTCTTTCTTTGATTTCAACACCAATATCGTCACAATGCACTCTTATATTATTTAGCTCTGCGGGGTGGCTATCCGATGCTCTACCGAGAGTAAGCCTTATTGGGTCTGCATCCGATCTTAGATATGATTCTTGTGTCTCCATTTTATTATTTTTTTTAAAAACTTGCAAGTCACTATTTCCCGATGTATTTTCTTCATCTGCAACGGTCTCTGTTTTCAGAACCGTTTCATTCAAGTCTTTCTCATCCCCCCGCAACGCCTTGTTCTCCGAAAGAGCATCCCCCTCCACCCCCATCTCTTCCTGCAACCTCACTATCGAGCTCTTCTGATTCTCGATATTCTTTATCTTCATCGCCTCGGTGAGATATCCCTGCACCTGTTTGTCGGTATAGCCGAATTCCTTCAGGCTCTCTGCGTAACGTGCGACCGTGTCAGCGTAAGCTGCGCTTACTTGTTTTGCTGTCATTTGGTTTAAGCTTTCATAAGTGTGCAAGTTGTTCGTTTCGTTGGAATCAGACTTACTTCTCGGGTTCCCTTCAGACAGCAGCCCCTTCTCCCTCATCACCGCCACCACATCCTGCATCGGGGTTGCGCTGTCCTTGTTGATGGCAATGCTCCCGTCGGCATTCACCTGCGTCTGTCCTTCCGTGAAGCTCACGTTCTGATTGGTCAAAAGCGTTAAGTCCTGCGCAAGACGGATGGATCGGTCGGACACGCCCATGCCCTCCCC
>CAYUFL010000036.1:0-15510 GCA_964444065.1 uncultured Lachnospiraceae bacterium | reverse complement strand
GCTCTGCCTCACATTCCCCATCATGGTGTTCAGCCTTGCGGTTGTTCCCATATCGATGGCAACGTCCGAACCCCCACCCATGATTCCGCCCGTCCAGAAACCGATCATGGCGGCATACAGATCATCCGCCGTCAGTCCGATCGGGTTGTTCGCAAAAGTATACTGCTCCCCGTCAAAGGAGATATTCTCGATGATCGGGTTCACCAGCTGCTCCGTCAGCTCTTCGACGAACTCTCCCGTGCCGTTGGAGAGAAAGACGGTGACGGCGGCGCTCGCCGTTTCGTTTTTCAGCACCTTTCCGATGGCTCCGCTGAACATATCCTTCAGTTCGGAAGAGAGGTTGAATCCTTTCGTTTCCTTGCCGAAAATCCCGAATGCCTTTTCGGTTGCGGTGGAGACGGCGGCGTTGAGCAAACCGTAAACCGTCGCTTCTTTTTCGCTGAAACCCGACCGAATGGCATCGTTATACGTCTGTCCCGCCGTTCCCACAAAAGTCACAAGCAGTCCGCCGCCGGGAAGTAGCCCTTCGGCAATCATCGAGGGCAGCATATTGCCGATCGTATAAGATACATCGAGAATCGTTTTCCCGACCCCATTCATTTCACCCCTCACATCATCGATCATCTTTTCGTTCCAGTTGGCTTGCTGCCATTCTTCGGGCACGAATTCTTCCAACCCCACGATTTTCATTCCGAATGTCGCAATGCCCTGCGCAGCATCGCTTGCCCCTTCCGTGAAATTGGCGCTGACAGCTTCCACTTTGTCCAGTGCCGTGATTTCAGGATCTTTCCAGTTCAGATAACGATACAGGTTGCTTCCGATCTTCTCTGCATCTCCTCCTCCGTCGGAACCTGCCAGTATGTCTGCGATCTTGTTCAGATCTTCCATTCGAAGTCCGTCAATATATGCATCATAAGCAATCTTCGCCGCGGACTCATCATCGCCAACCCCGGATTTGGCGTAGGTCTCCGCCTGAAAAATCGCCTGATCATAGTTTTTCTCGTAATCCAGCACATTTTCGACACCGAAATAATAATCCTTTGCATTTTCCGAGCCGAGCGAATCCAACGCAGTCTGCACATCTCCGTTCGTCTGAATAAAAAGTATTTCCTTTGCGGCACTTTGAAGCTGTTCTTCGCTGAAAGAATAATTATTTTTCATCTGTTTGAGCATCTGATACGCTTCTTCATAAGCGTCTTCGCTCATATCTCCCGTATGCCTCGTTTTGTAATCGTTGATGTAACTTTGTGCGACATCATACGGATCGCGAAACGAACCGTCTCCTGTAATGTCAAACCCGTTCCCGATTTTAAACTTAGATATAAAATCCGTAACCTTGCTTCCCGTTGCAGTACCGTCCGTATCCTTGGTTTTCGTGTAATCTGCGTTGAATAATATCTGTTCCTGGCTTCCCTTTTCTGTTTTAGAATAACGGTCCAACGCAGACTGCGCCTGTGCAAATGCGTTCTGCGCCTGTTTGTAGTTATTCTGTGCTGCTGCAAATTCACTGCGAACGCTCTGGTCTTCGGCATTTCCCAACCCTACTGCGGGAGTTTGCTCCAATAGTGATTTCGCCATATCCATCGGCTGTTTGGCTTGATATAAATTTTGTTGCGCAGTCGTTAAAACATCCTGATAATACATAAAATCTTTTGTCTGAGTACTTTCCGTCTCTTCGTTTGCATTCCCCTGCGCCGCAAAGCTTGCGTATACCGAACGCGCGGTGTCGTAATTCTGCTTTGCGGTATCGTATGCCTGTTGGGCGCTTGCGGTATCTTCTGCACTGCCGCGTGCGGTGCGCAGCTCCAACTGCGCATTTTTCAGTGCGCTCTGCGCATCGTTCATCCAAGCCAGCGCAGTGTCTTGCGAGAGATCACTGCCGCTTGATTGCCGGCTTGCTTTCGCCGCCTTCGCCGCTTTCGCATCCAGTATTTTCTGCGCGGCGGCATTCATCGTGTCGGTGTCGATGCTTGCGCTGCGGTTCAAAGCTGCCGAGCTGTCCGATGCGAAACCGCTGTTCAGGCTGTCCGATACGGAAAATCCCGACAGCAGATCCTGTCGGGATTGTATGAAATCGTCCTGCATTTGCTTTAGGCTGCTAAAATACTCCGCCGCCAGTTTCCCCGCGCCGCTGAAGTCTTTTAGTTGTTTTTGTGTGGTCATTCGTTCTCCTTCCCCAATCCCATCCTCTGCGGGAAGCCTCCCGATTCCGCGCTACGCTTTGTCTGCCGCCCGTCCGTACTCCCATTGCAGCAGTTTCCAATAATCACTGTTTTTCAGCGCGTTTTCCGATGCCGCCGCATTCTTCGTATTTGCCTCGCTTTGTGCCGACAGAGACGCCTTCGCCAGTTCTGCCTTTTCTTTGGCGGCTTTTTGTGCTTCCGCCGCTGCAGCCAGCCTGCTGCGATAAGCATTGTAAGCAGCATTTTGTGATGTTTCGCTGATTCGCCCGTTCAACCCAAGTTTTGCGATCGCAGCCGCCCGCACATCCGTCGGATTTTGATAATTTGTGTAATCCGCCTCCGCGCCCGCACTTTCCCGTGCCGCGTTTGCGTCCGCTTCGTTCTCGGCATTCTGTGCTTTGGCGGATAGTTCGGCATCCCCCTCCGCACGCAACGCTGCTTCCGCCGCAATCATCGCATCGATCAGTTCTTTTGATGTCTGCGCCATATTCTCCTCCTCTTGTCTTTCAGCAGTGAATTGTAATAATCCATCTGCTTTTGGTTCCAGAAATTATCATACAGATTCTGGTAGTAATCCGCTTCGTTCGTCAGCTTTTGGGAGTTCCCCTGCGCCAGCGTCGAAAGGTATGACTGATTCGTATCGTCTTTTGCGCTTTGTGCCGTACTTGCCGCCTTGGACAGTGCGGACTGATAGGCATTGTAACCCTGCGCATAGCTTTTCTCCGCCGCACCGCTGTGCGAAAGACCCGCCGCTGCCAGCGATTCATTCTGCGTGCCGTACGGATTCACATAATCCATATAGTCCGCATAGCCGGAGCGGTTCGTACTTTTCAGAGACGCATCGGTCTGTGCGTCCGCATACTCCTTTTCACTGAGCGCCTGTGCGAGCAGCGTGTTCACCGCCTCGTTTTGCAGACGTTTCATTTCCTCCAGATAACTGTTTGCTTCGTTTGTTTCCGCCATCGTTTCCGTCCTTTCCGTTTATCCTGCGCACCGTTTCCATACACCGCCGCTGTCGGTGTATACGATGCTTTTCTTCCACGTACCGCCTGCATTGAGATGCGGCACAGTCCGTTTCCAGCTGCCGCCGACATTCAGATACGCGGTACCGACAGCCGTGCCTGTCACACCCGCACTTGTCGATCCGATCAGACTCCCGCCCGAATAGGTTTGCAGCAGGAATGTTGCGCCCGCACTCATCGCCGTTCCGAGCGCGTTGTACGCCGCAAGCAATTCCGTATCCGTCAGTGTAATCCCGGCACCGCTTGTATAGTTCGACAGAGTTTTGATCGTCGCATCTCCAATTTTGATCGTCAGATTGTCCGTAAACGATGCAGAATATTTGCTCACGGGCACACTGAACGCATCCTCCCAGTTAAATGCCGAAACCGCACCCAGCACAGATCCGCGGGGGATCGCAGACAACGTTAACGCATCGCTCCAATAAACCGTGTAACTGCCTGTTCCTGCATAAGAGGCAGAACAGCTGACAGTCTTCGATCCATCCGCATTATGTGTAACATTTTTGCTTTGTGTGCTGATCAATTGCGATCCGGTCGTTGTGTTGCCGGGATTGAAATTTGACGTAAACCCATAGCTCGTTCCATCGATCGTAATCTGTCCGGACGGATTGTCATGCGCCCACGATCCGGCGTTCCAGTTTGCGTACAGATTTACTGTAACGTCAGATGAATTGTTTGGAATGCTGACATTGCTTTCCGATATGTTTCCGCTTAACCATACCGTCATTTAACTGTACCTCAGATAAATATCGCCGGATGATCCGCCGCTCGGCGCAGCCGTACCGGATGTGATTGCTTTCTGTTTGGATGTAACGAGTGTATTCAGCGTTTTGACCGTTTCCGCACTTGCGGTTTTATCCGCGCCGCCCGTGATCAGGTCGTTCACGATCTGCGGGATCGCCGCTTCGATTTCTTCGGTCAGCGTATCGTTGAGATACGTTTTAATTTCCGCACCCGCCGCGTCAAATTTCGCTTTCAGCTGTTCCGCAGACAGCGCGGGTTCGTCGTCCAGCAGGGTAATCTGATTGACCGCTGCATTGCATTTTGTCAGTGCCATACTGTTTTCTCCTTTATTTCACCGTATTCATCACAGTGGCGGAAAGCGTCGCTTCGTACAGTCCGAACGGCTTGCCGATCTCGTCGGAATAAAATTTCAGCGACACCTCCTTCACCCTGCGTTTCTTTGTTTTATAAATAATTTTGCCGCGCACGCCGGTGCCGAACGAAAATTCGACAAAGGAAAACTTTTCGGGCAGAAAAGAAAATCCTGCCGTGGTGCTGCGCAGCACATTCTCCCAGTTTTCCTTGTCCGTCTGCACATCAACTTTGATGATCGAGTTTTGGATGCGTTTGATTTCCGCCGCGCCGCCTGCGCGCTCGATTTGTTTGTAATAAGTCATCGTGCCGAAATTGTCCATCGGGGTCGTCCAATAGCTTTCGATTGCCGCGCCGCAGTCCGTCGTCCCCGAAAAGACGCAAACAGTGCCGTTTTCGCATCCGAAATATAAGCTTCCGCCATGCTCTCGAAGACACGTTGCGGCATAAAACATCGATCCGTCATCCGAGCTAACCCCGACATTCTCCCAGAAATACCATTCATATTCCACATTCTGACTGCCGCGGAACATCTGCCTGCTGTCTGCCAGATACATGCGGCTGCCCGCCGAGATCACGAGATAATTGTTCCAGATTTCCGCTTTCATGCTCTGTGTATCGGATTCGTTGATCAGGCGCCGATCCACCATCGTGCTGCGGTGTTTCAGCGAAGCACCGGTTGAAGTGATTGCGATCGCCTCCAGTCCCATCGGGCTGAGATAAACAATGTCGTCGGAAAAGTTGATGCCCGTACAGGACGCGCCCAGCGCAATTTCCGTCGCAGTCACCGGATACACTTTCCCGAGGGACGAATCCAGAGACGGTGAGTGCAGATATACTTTGCATCCGCTGCCGCGGTTTTCCTTCACGGCAATCAGCACATCGCTTCCGCGGATCAATGCCTTGATTTCGGCATCATCCTCGCCGTCCGTATAGTATGCGGTCTCTCTGAAATACGACGCATCATCGAGTTCGCAGTGAAACACGGCGTTCGGGTAATCGGGATTCCCCGTAAAAAAAACACGGTTGTCAAACGTGCGTGCAATCGTGCAGTTCGTGATTTTTTCCGCGTTTCCGCTCATTGTTTTTCGGAACTGAATGACCACATTGTCGGTGCCCGCCGTTGCGGGTGCGGCGGGTGCGGTTGAAAAAGTCACGCTGCCCGCCGTGCGGTTCACGCTGAAATCACTGCCTTCTGTTTTCAATACGCCGTTTACCCATGCCTGCATCGTGTAGGCAGATGAAGCATCCAATCCAGTCGTATCGAGATAATAAACCGTACTTGTGCCATTACCCGCGAATGAATTTTTTCGATAATGCGAAAGCAGATTGATCTCCTGATACGTCTGTCTGTTTCCGCCGTTGGGGTCTGCGCCGATGCTCGTCGTCGGTACGGTTGCGGACGTACCGACCGCAGCAACGGAAGCTCCGCCGTACACCAGGTAGTGCGCACCGTCCAACAGATAGAGTTTCTCCCCGAAGAGGAATGAAACCGAGGCATGATCCGCCATGCCGCTGTATTTCGCAGAGACATCCCCCGCCTGCGCAATCTCGGAAGGGAAACTCACCCATTCGGAGAGTGCCGTCCCATGGTGCACCAGGCATTTTGCACCGTAAATATGCATCCCGTGCACGGCTCCGCTCAACGTACCGAGTTTGGCAATGCCGGGTCTGGTCTCGATTGCCTGTCCGTTTGTGGCACGGTAGTCTTTATAGACATTCTTTGCCTCGGGCGAGCGGTTCGGCGCAACCGCGGACGGCAGACTGCTGAAATCCACGCCCGCCAGATCACGGTAATGGCGTGTCAGCGGCTCCCGTTTTGCCGCAGGGGTTATCGTAAATGCCATCTTGCATACTCCTTTTGTTGTTTCATTGGTTTCGATTCCGCCTTTCCTTTCGTTATTTCATAAAAAGAACGATCCCGCACCTGTTGTGCGAAACCGTTCTCCTGCTCCTTCGAAAGATGCGGAGCGTCATCCCTGACTCCGATCTTCCTTAGTCAGCATAACAAAAAAAACCGCGACAATCCATGACGGATATCGCGGCAGAAAACAAAATGGAATTTATTGATTTTTTGTTACGTGAAGAATCATATTGTTCACGCTCTTGTTGCAATGGATCGGTATCACTTCAATTCCGGGATGCTGGTTTTTAAACACTCTGAACACTTCGTCTGCAAATCCCTGACCGATATCTTCCACTCCTTCGAAATCCAGCATGACTGTTTCGAATTGATCAAAGTGCATCATCAGCCGCCTAGCCTGAGACCGTGAAACGAAAACAGGATTCACTCCGCCATATTCCAACAATTTGACGGGAACCACTGTTTTCGAAAATCCATAATCATCGGGAGCCTGTGTATACTGATCCATAATTTCTCCGACAGTAATTGTTCTGTTTACCTTTACGTTCATCAATACGGTGGTTCCTTTCTTATCCTCCTGCTTTGAAAAAAGAAAACTATGATTATTTTCGGTTCCGCCGATAAAAGAAATATCATCAGAACGAATTCTAAAAAAATCTGTTACTTTTGATGTAAAGAAAATACCTTCGCCGGTATGACTTTGGGGATCCGACGTGAATTTCCCTTTCGCAAGTTCCAATACTGCGAAAGACTTCTCTTCGAGATTCAAGGTTTTTTGTATTTTCGCAAAAATTCCTACCCCGAAATCCTGAATCTGCATTAATACGCTGTAAGCATCTAATCCCACAATTACTTGAATCGTTTTGCTTTCGGAATGTTCGATCGCATTATTCATTATTTCGGTAAAAGCATACTCACAGGCACGATAGGCAGTTTGCGGAATATCTTTTAATAACGGATGAATATCCTTTCTCCAAACGATATCTTCCTGCAAATCTATATTATCATAAGTATGGGAGAAAGACCCCAACATAACCAATGAAAATTGACTGTCCGATTCTACGGTCTTTTTATCGATGATATGCTCCGTAAGCAACTCGTTGACATAGCGATAAATTGTTGTTCTGCTGACATGAAATTCATCGGCGATATCTTTAACGCGCAAATCTCCATTCAGATCATGAATCTGCGCTATAATGGTTTGCTTTATTTCATTGCGTTTGATTGATGAAATACTCATACCAACCCCTCATATGTTAACTTAACACAAATGAATTGTAACTTTAAATACTTCAACTGTCAATATAATTAATCGTAAAGTAATGATAGTTTCTTTTCATCGTACTTTACGATTACGCAAACCACGATTAAATCCCAAATCACCTTTTTCCATGAAAATTTAAATCATTCATATCAAACATCATTGTGTAAGGATATGTCAACTCTGTTTCTTTGTTCCTTCACAAGACGCAACATCCCAATCTCACTCCCCGTTCATACAGCAGTACAGCCTGCCCTCCCCCTCATCATAAAAAAACAGCACAAAAGCCTCTCCCGTTCCGCCCTTATAGAAGAATAAGCCTTCTCCGAGCGAATCCGCAGGCAAATAAGCGGAAGCAATTTCTCCGTATGCAGTATCGAAGATGCTGCTGTAATCGGCAGGAGCATACGATGCCCAGCCGTGATCCGTTAACTGTGCGGGAAACGCCGCCCGTTCCTCCTCATCAATGACGAACACCGCATACGTCATACCGCTTGAGAAAAAGAAATCCGATTCGGTCTGATACGTTTCCGCCTTCGCACCTTTCGGCAGCGTAATTTCGGCTTCGGTTTCCACACCGCTTCGCAGACTGTTATAAAACTGGTGCTTCATCTGATAGGACAACAGCGAGATCAGTCCGCCCAGCACAAGCACTGCCGCAAGCAGTACGATCCCTGTCTTTTTTGAAAATACGCTTCCCATTGTTTCCCTTTATATTACGATTTCACGGTGAGGCTGCCGAATGACGCACATTCATCACCGCACCTTTTCTTTATGATAGCACGGGAACGGACGGATGCCAAATGGTTTTCGCCGCTCCGCTTCCGCGTTTGCATTCGTTTTGATTTGTGTTACAATCAATCAAAAGGGGGTCCGCGCAATGCATGATGCAGTAACGGATTGGCTGCTCCGATCCGACCCGTGGACAGCATATAATACTCGCATCCATCTGCTCGGGCAAAACATCGAAGATGCCGCAGTGCAGAAAGCAAGACATGATATGCTTACGCATCCGCGGATCGTCGCAATAATCGATTCGTTTGCAAATTGGGACACAGAAGTGGTCTCCAATCATAAAAATGCGGGACTGCTGATCCACAAACTGGCGTTCCTCGCGGATATCGGTTTGAGCACAGAGGACGACGCGCTTGCACCGATCATCAAAACCGTTCTGCAACGAACGGATGAATACGGCATGATCCGCGTGCCTGTCAATATCCCGACCCATTTCGGCGGCAGCGGGAAAGCGGAATGGGGTTGGGCACTTTGCGACACACCGAGCATTCTGTATGCGCTGGCAAAATTCGGTCTTACAGAGCATCCGTCGATCAAAGCAGAATCCTCATATCTCGCCTCACTGATCGGTGAGAATGGATGGGGTTGTACCGTTTCACCCGAACTCGGCAAATTCAGAGGTCCGGGGAAAAAGGATGATCCCTGCCCTTATGCCACACTCATCAGTACAAAAGCACTTGCACAGCTGTCCGCGTGGCATGACAGCGCGCCGACACACATCGGAGCGGAATGCCTGCTTCGTTTGTGGGAGCACAGCAGAGAGCAGCATCCGTATCTGTTTTATATGGGCACTGATTTCCGCAAGCTGAAAGCACCGTCGTTGTGGTACGACATTGTGCATGTTGCCAAGGTGCTCTCGCAGTTCGCATGGTTGAAAGATGATCCGCGGCGGAATGAAATGATCGCGCATCTTCTGGATCAGGCGGACGATGCGGGACGCTTTACACCGCAGTCGGAATGGAAGGCTTGGAGAGGATGGGAATTCGCCCAAAAGAAAATGCCCTCCGCATGGCTGACCTACACCATCCTGCGCATTGCGAAACAGGCTCAAGTATCCCAATAAGCAGACAGACATATTCTTCGCCCCCCGGATTACTGACATTTACGGTTTCATTGGGGCTTACGAACCCGAACGAATCAACCCCCCCCTTGACAAACCGCGCGAATTGTAGTATAAAAACCATGATGGGATATTGAATCGGCAATTTTGGTTCAATATAAGGAGGTCGTTATGGATCAGATCGAAAAAAAGATCATACGCTATACGCACAAATCCCCGAAGAGTGCGGCATGGCTGAGCAAAAAACTAAAGATAGAACATGATCGGCTGGAAGATTATCTCCGCGGCGATCATGCCCGATTTTTCTTTTACGACAAAAGCGAGAATCCGCACCACAGCACCGTCAGTCTCACCATCGACGGACTGCACCAGTGGCGCGGCACGATCAGAAACGAATTTCTTTATTCTATCTTGTATTCTCCGATTCTGATCATTGTCGCCATCTTCTATCTCAAACGCTAACCGTTTGGAACGCATATCATGCGTTCCTCAGAGTGATGACAAAGTCATCAAAATGCAGGCTGAATGAAAAAACCGAAGACAAGGCGCACAAATATTCAGGTGAGTGCCGCATATAAGAACATATGCAAGCGAGAATGAATGTTTGTGCAACGATGTAAGTAAAACAATCGTTCATTGTTTTACGTTTCGGGTTTTTCAGCAGCCTGGGGAACGCATATCATGCGTTCCTTTTTTATATCACGCGTCCGATCCTGATTGTTACGATGCATTCTCGGTCGAACGATGAAATCCACACAAAAATAACCCGCTGCCAAAGCAAGTTGGGGTTCTTGCCGGGCAGGCGAGTTATTCCAATAATGACTGTCACATCGTTTTCCGACGGCTGTGAAGCAGCATCAGTTGATGTGCGGAATCAAAGCTGTTTTCATACGTTCCAGACCCTGCTCGATATAGCGGGTCGGACATGCGAGATTCCAGCGTTCAAAGCCTTCGCCCTGCGCACCGAAAATGTCGCCTTCATCAAAAAACAGGTTGGCTTCTTCTTTGAGAATGCGTGCCAGTTCGTTATGCTCAATACCCAGTCCGTTGCAGTCCATCCAGAGCAGATAGGTACCTTCCAGTCGGAAGATTTTAATTTTTGGGAGTTCTCTTCCGATGAAATCAACCACTGTTTTTCTGTTGGTTTCAATCAGCGCAAGCACTTGATCGAGCCATTCTTCGCAGTTTTCATATGCCAGACGACAGGCTTGCAGTCCCAAAATATTGCATTTTGGGTTCCCTTCCGTTGTCATCACTTCCGTCCAGTAACGCTCGCGGAGTGCTTCGTTCGGTATGATCGTGTTCGCAGTCTGCATACCTGCAAGGTTGAATGTTTTGCTCGGTGCAGTGCAGGTGAGCGAAATTTCGGCAAATTCGCCGCAAATCGATGCAAACGGGATATGTTTGTAGCCGGGCAGAATCAAATCGCTGTGAATCTCGTCGGAAACGACTGTCACATTGTTTGCCGCACAGATATTCCCGATGCGCGTCAGTTCTTCCAGCGTCCAGACACGCCCTGTCGGGTTGTGCGGACTGCATAAAATCAATAGTTTTGTGTTGGGTTCTTTTGCTTTTTTCTCGAAATCATCAAAGTCGATTTCGTACCGATCACCGCAGATGACTAGCGGATTGTCCACGAGCACGCGGTTGTTGCGGGTAATCGCATAATACATCGGATAGTAGACCGGTGTCATCAGCATCACGCCCTCACCCTCTTCGGTGAACGCTTTCACCGCGGTAAAGAACGCGTTGATCACCCCCGGGCCGTCTTTGATCCAGTCCGTTTGGATGTCCCATCCGTTTCTTTTTTTCATCCATGCGCATACGGCATCGAAATATTCCGGCGTCGGGTTTGCGTATCCCAGCACAGTGCGCTCCAGAAATGATTTCAGCCCTTCGATTACTTCGGGAGCATTGCGCAGTTCCATATCCGCTACGGAAAACGGAATCACATCCTCAGCAACCTTCGGATACTTTTTCATTTCGTCCCATTTCATGCTTCCGGTACCGTAACGCGGAAGGATCGTTTCAAAGTCATATTTTTTCATCGTCTGTCATATCTTCCTTTATTCGATATAAGCAATCGCTTCAATCTCCACCAGCGCATCCTTCGGCAGGCGCGCCACCTGTACGGTCGATCTTGCCGGGTGGATCCCTGTCCCGAATGCCTCGGCGTATACTTCGTTCATTGCCGCAAAATCGTTCATATCTGCAAGGAACACGGTTGTTTTCATCACATTGTTCATGCCGGAACCCGCGCATTCCAAGATCTGTTTCAGGTTTTCCAGGCTTTGTCTGCTCTGCGCACGGATGTCCGCCGCCATCTCCGAAGTCTTCGGATCGACAGGAAGCTGTCCCGATACGAACAGCAGATTGGAACATGCCGTCGCCTGTGAATAAGGTCCGATTGCTGCGGGAGCCAGGTTGGTTTCTATTTTCTGTTTCATTGTCATTCCTTTTCTTGACGGGAACGGCGCAACACTGAAAAAGCTCCGAATGCTGCGCATCTCCTGTCCGATCATGATATGCGGCATGAGAAGGAGGACCCGATTTCATGCCGTCTATGCAGTTAACGGAAATATATCCGATTTTACGTGTTATTCGTTTGCAGTGACTGTTTCGTCTTCGAGGAAAATACCGTCCGCAGCCAGTTCTTCATCTGTTTCGTGCTTGCGTCCCCAGCCGGAAAGAATCGCGAACCAGAACACAACAATCAGTGCCATCGCATGAAAATTATACCCGACGAAGGATATGGGGTTGAAGCCTTCGACAACAACACCTGTGGCAATTGCCAGCGCTGCGAGATTCAGGCAACCGGCATTGGTCGGCACCATATAACCGACGCCGCATCCGAGTCCGTCAAGCAGATTGGCGGCACGCGCACGGTCGATTTTGAAAGGACGCTGCAAGCTGCGGATAATCGGTCCGCAGAAAGCAATGGCTGTCGTGCCGCTGCTGATCGCGATACTCATGATGCTGATCATCGCGCCCGAAGCAACTTCTGCGGTTCTGTCCGATTTTGCGAATTTCTTCATCGTATTCAGCAGCGCTTCCAGCACACCCGCTTCGCGTATCAATGCGACTGCAATAAAGATGAACATAATAAAGATAATGGAGCTTAACATCCCGTCAAAAGCAGTAGCGATCAAACCGTCTTTCGCAACGAGCGTAGCAAACGTAATGAATTTAAAAGCGAACAGCATGACAATACCGACAATTTCAGTGATCATCAGAGCAGTAAACAGATTCGCTTTTTTCAGCATCAGTACGATGACCAGAATCGGCATGATCAGAAATACGAGGCTGGACGCATAGGTCGCATCGACAACAATAGCCTGCGCGGCAAGTGCATTGGTTGTTTTGAGTCCGAAAATAATGAATGCAATTGCGGCGGCACCGCCTGCAATGAGTGAGTATTTCAATCGTGCTTTGACCACGCGGATAACGCTGACTTCCTGTGTCAGTGAGGACGCAATCGTGGTATCCGAAATCGGAGCCAGGTTATCGCCGAATGCCGCACCGGAAAGGATCGCGCCGCATACCAGGTTGACATCGCAGCCCATGGCAACAGCCAGCGGAAGCATGATCGGCACGACCGTCGTAACAGATGCCGCCGCACTCCCTGTTGAGGTTGAAATCACCACCGCGATCAGAAAACAAAGCAGGGGAATCAAGCCGGGTGCCAGATTGATTTTTGCGAATATCCACAAAAGGCTGCTGACCAAATGCGAAGCACTGAGGATTTTCGCCATAACGCCGGCAAACAGCAGGCAAGCCATGAGGAAAGCAAATATTTTATCCCGGACGCCTGAAATCAGGGCAGCCTGGAAACGACCTTTATCTTTATAAACCAAAAACCCGATCAGCACCGCCAGGTAGCCGGCACTCCAGAAGTTTTTTGTGGAACGAAGTCCCATCAGTGAAAGTACCACCATTGCAATAATCATCGCAACCAAAGGCAACATCCCGCCCCATATGCCTCCGTAGGTTTTGGCATATTTTGTTTGTTCGATTGGTTTTTTGTCAGACATGATTTTTCCACCTTTCTATTCCGTGTAATTGTGACACGCCGTCCGCCCCATTGCGGCAAACGTTATCATATGCAGTCTTTTGCATGTGCCGGACAATTGCAATGCATCGCAATCGGCTCAGCCGTCAGATGAAGTTTCTTTCTGTCTTCAATAAATGCTTGTGAAACAGTATATTTGTTTAGCTGCTAAACTATATAACTGAATATATCACGCAAATGATAAGCCGTCAAGAAAATAATCGCAATATTATATTGCGAAAAGTTGATATTACCCGCGAAATGTAATTTTTCGGCTTCATATCGGTTTAACCGCTAAACTTATTGATATAAAAAAAGAACGGAACAATTCCCGTTCCGTTCATGATCAACGTCCTTTTTTCTCTCTCAACTGACGCTCGATGATTTCGTTGCGGCGGTTCAGCACCTTGAAAAAACTGTCGATTTCTTCCAGCGTGCATTTTTGCAGAATATCGTTAATCATCACCAGCATCTGCGTCCGGTCATAAGCACGATGAATGTCGCATGCCCGCATTCCTTCGTCCGTCAGATAAATGCGATACGTGCGCTTGTTGGTTTCCTCAACTTCGCGGCGCACCAGACCTTTTGCTTCCAGTTTCGCGATCAGCTGCGAAATCGCGCCCTTTGTGCGGTGTGTCTGCTCAGCCAATTCCGTTGCAGTGATGCCGCGCTGATCGTCGATGAATCCGATGGTGTGTGCTTCCACTTCCGTCATCAGATATCCCGTGCCGTAATCCCGCGGCGTGGAGGAATACTCCGAGAGCAGTGACTGGTGTTTATAAATAATATCGACTTTTTCGTTCAGATTATTGAGTGCGCTCTGCACATTTCCGTTTGTTTCCGATGCCATACCTTATACCCTTACGCTGATTTCTCTTTTTTGATCGGGCACATATCGGCTTCGGGGCACATCCGCCCGGGCGCCGTTGCCCGAAAATATCCTTACTAATCATAGCATCGAACCCGAAAAAAACAAAGCAGAAAATAAATCAGATCCGTACGGAACGCATTTTATGCGTTCCCAAAGCATTTTATGCGCTCCCAGAGCATTTTATGCGCTCCCAGAGCATTTTATGCGTTCCCAGAGCATTTTATGCGTTCCAAATGCATTTTATGCATTCCATTTTTATGCGATCCTTTTTTACTCCCACGACAGGTACGGAACGCATTTTATGCGTTCCATACCTGCGCACTGCCGCCCACGCTCAGCCCGCGCATCATCCCGACTTTCGCGTTCTGATATTCATTGAAATACAGTATCGCTTTTCGTTCGTCGTCGTCTTTCAGCATACGCCAGGCCATCAGCAGCGGCACCAGTCGCGCCGCTTCGGGCGTGATTTCCGGCTCAAAACCGTCAGCCGTGTCTGCCGTAATCTTTGTCGGATATTGCTTATAAAGCACTTCGAATTTCCCCGCCTGCTGCGCATTCAGCCAAATGACGCTGCCCTGTTCGGTGAAATAGTCGGGCACCTCGTAACTGCCCGCATCGAAAGACTGCCGCACCGCGGGCATGTCTTCCATAAAGGAGAGGAACATCCTGCCCTTCAGCGCGTCGTTCGTCAGTGCCGCCATGTCATAGCGGTGATATCTGCCAAACGCGGGGATATCGCTTTCTTCCGCACCGAACACACTTGCATACACAGCCAGATTCATCACGTGATAGGCAAACGCACCGGAGAAAGTCATCCGCACGGCACCGGGCACGCCGAAGAATCCTTTGTACGTTTTGTATCCTCCGTCCGATTCCAGCGCAATCATCTGCGCGCTCCCGTCCGAGCAGATGATCGTGCAGATTCCGCTGCCGTTTGCCTCAAAGGTGTACGCTGCTGCGTATGCGCTGACGGTAATCGTCACATCCTCCCTTTCATGATCGAATTCCTGCTGTTGCGCAGACACAAGATTGGCAAGCGGAATCTGCGCGATCTCATATGTTTTGATGATCGGCTGCACCTGCGCCGCAATCTCGATGAGCGCATAATTTGCCGCGTCGTACAGGTATGCTTCGTATTCCGCCGTCTCATTCTCCGACAGAAACATCAGTTTCCATACCGCCTGTTTGATATCGTTCCAGGTTGTTTTCATGTTTTCCTCCAAATAAAAAAAGTCGCATGGGCTCATGCGCTTGTGACACGGTTCAGTATAGCGGAGGAGTGCGGGGACATATAATGACATGCCCGACATC
>CAYUFL010000035.1:8197-19774 GCA_964444065.1 uncultured Lachnospiraceae bacterium | reverse complement strand
TGTTCATCCACGTAAGCCAGCCCTTTTCCGATCAGCTCAACGGCGTAGTCATACATTTTACCGAAATAATCGGAGGCATAAAACAGATTGTCCCATTGATATCCGAGCCATGCGATATCGCGCTCGATCGCTTCGGTATATTCCACATCTTCCTTTGCGGGATTCGTATCGTCAAAACGAAGATTGGTTCTGGCACGGTATTTTTCCTTGACGGAGAAATTGATAAAAATCGCTTTTGCATGCCCGATATGCAGATATCCGTTCGGTTCGGCCGGAAATCGGGTCATGATCTCGTCGGCTTTGTAAGCGCCGTTTGTGAGGTCTTTGTCTATCTCATTAAAAATAAAATTGCTGTTCTCACTCATAAGGTCTGTCCTTTCACTTTCGAAACAAAAGTCGCTTCTGTTATTTTACACAAAAACCCGCGGTTTGTCATTACGAAACACAGATTTTGCGCCGACTTCCCGTATTATTTTCATGCGCACGGATTTGCGGCGCACAGTTGCATCGCGCGGACGATTATGTTATAATCATTCCAATTACAGGAGGCTGAATATGATTACCGGTGATATGAACATCGTAGGCGTCATCAAGCTGTATCCCGAAACGGTCGAAGTTTTTCAAAGCAGCGGCATGGGGTGCATCGGATGCCTGGCGGCGAAACACGAAACCATTGCGCAGGGCGCACTTGCACACGGCGTCGATCTCGATGTGCTGATGTACCATCTCAATGAAGCAGTGATGCAGAAGAAAAACGCGCAGGCGTAACTGAAAAAACGGCATTGCCGTTTTTTTGTTGTTAAAGTCTTATCGTTTATCTGTTGATAACATTCTGATCTACATCACGCAAAGATACCGAATGATTGGCGTATGTTGACCAATCAGGTACATAATCATCATTTGCCTGATTTCCCCACAAATCCCAACCATCTCTCACTCCCCTCGCAAATAGTTCCACATATGGGCCTGCACTGCATGCCTCAATTAATGGGTATATTTCATCCGGCTTTCGCGAATGTTCACGCTTCATTGTACGAATTAAATTTACCTGACTACGTGCAGGTGCTAATGTACGATTACTTTTTCCTTTAATTCCAAACAACAGCAATTCAGTAACATTTCTGAAATAAAAGCCAACCCCTCTGCCATCCGGCTCTCCATCTTTTCTGACTTTTTCCCAAACAATGTTGGACTTATATTCAAACCCCCACGCCTTCATCACTTCAAGTCCTTCAGGCAATAATGCATTCGGCACCCATAAATACAAATGAGCTTTATCGTCAGAAATATCACTGATAGGAAGCGATTTTATTTCATCCAAACACATAGTTGGATAGCGATTCAACCTCTTATGTTCAGGCGCAATCTTCCCCGTTCGATTTTGAAATTGCCATGGCGGATCGGCTAAAATTGTTTTATATTTCATTTCTCCACAAAAAGAAATGAAGTTGGATATTGTTTCTTCATGTGTTAGCGGGGTCATGTCTATCATGGTATTCTTCACTCCAATCTGAAACACAAGATTTTTTTATTCCGATAGCAAGAATCGGACAACCTCCGTGTCTTCGCGAAACAAGTCTGGGGATAAGTTTTCCCATCCATGTTGTACTGGCTCCGTATTTTTGCATTATGGGAACCCATTTATTTTTTGTTTTATCAAAACCATAAACCTTTTTAAATATATCATTTAATTCTTCACTACGCGTTATAATCAAGCCAACACTAATAATATCACATTCATAATAAGTACGCATTGCAAATAAGTCCCTGTCAAATGTTTGATCTTTGCTGTTCCATTCCACATCTATTGCAACACGTCCTTTTAAATAATCAATATTATGTCCGTCGATATAATTCATGATGATCTTTTCATTATTCTGTTCTTCAGAAAAATTACCTTTTTTTGTTCCCGCGCGCGGATAAAATTTAATTAACAAATCTCCTGAAATTCTGATCTCTTTCCAATTGAGTGGATCCAATATTGCTGCAAATTTCGGAGGAATATTGGACTCGCTTCCACCTGATGCACGAATATCATCAAGAGTAATATCCAGTTTACGCAACGTTGCAAGGATCTCTTCGAATTCGACCGGAAACGATTGAGACAATATTTCAGCCGCATGATTGTAATTGGAAATTTCAAATCTGTCTAAAATATCTTGTGGAATCCATTCATTCAATTCAGGCATATTTCATTCTCCTCTTTTGAATTATATCATATTCTCGATTGGCTTAACAGTTCTTGATTAATTATCATAATACAAACAAAAACAAAGCTTATTATGGTTTTTAGACAATTGATTTATTACTCCTTTATTAAATCTTCATTTCTTTCCGCAATGCGATATAACGTAAGCAGGACATTGCACTCCTTAAATATGAAATCACCTTCGGTTGTCTGAACAAAAGAGCCCACCGACTTGCTCCTCCCCCAAACATCTAGTCGTAAACATCATACTTCCTATGTTTCTGATAATCTCTCGACCATCATGAACAAATCACTTTCGCCTTTCGAATTGTGTTTTATTTTCACGATGATCGTTTAGTGTCCACAACACCCTCATGTCCGTTCATCTTTCATGCTTTTCTCTTTTTCGAATCAAAAAAAACGCGTCCATAGGCAGTCGAACAAAACCGAAAGAGGCACCTTCACGGATGCCTCTTTTCTGTTTCTGTAACGATCAAATGATAAACGAACCTGTATTCTTTATATCAGCAGATTCATCACAAACGAGAATATTTCTTTTTCGATTCTTGCGGTTCTCGGCTGTGCCGAATCGGGCGTCAGCGGAAACTCCGCCTTGAACGCTTCCCAGTCGAATATGTATTTCGAGCGGATCGGCTTGATCACGGCTTCGTCAAAACGATACCCTTCGCTGTTCAGCACCTCGCCGTATGACTGCCCCGCATTGTCGTATTTTCCGTATTCGGAAACAAATTCCGCCAGTGCGAAATAATTTTCCAGGTTGATGTCCTTGAGCGTCAGCGGGCTCTTGTCCAGCCCGAAGACATATCCGCCCCCCGGCATCATAATATCGAGGATTTCTTTCGCTTTGTCGATCACCTGCTGCTTTGTTCCCGTTTTGATCAGATTGATCGGGTACAGCCCTGTCAGGATATACTTCTTGCCGAGCTTGTCTTTGATGGTTTTCGGGTCGCCGTACTCGAACTGCATCTGGCTTCCCGCGGGCATATCCTGCAAATGATCGAGATAACGCATCCAGTCGTCTTCGCAGAACATACTTGTGCGCACGCCGCACGCCGCCCACTGCTGTGTGAGTTTGATGTACGTCGGCATCCACACTTCAGCAAAATCCTTTTCGCGCATGAATGTCGGCATATGCAGCGGGACGAAGACCGAACCTTCCGGATGCGGATTCGCAGGCAGTCCCCAGTAAAACATCAGCGGCAATACCGCTTCGCAGGCTTCAGCGACCCGTTTTCTGTCGCGTCGGATATCCATGCTGATCCCAGAAAAACTCCGCAGTTGATCTCCTACAAAATCATACGGTGCCTCTGCAATCCCCGCAGAGCCGAGCGGGGCGCCGGGGTAAAATCCGTTTTCTTCCATAATTTCTCTGTAGACCGGCAGTGTGGACATGATATCCTGTGTCATCGACTCTTTTGCACGCATCATCGCAAGCATCATCCCGACCGGATCGGCGGGATTCAGTGCCTTGTGCTGTCTCGGAATAATCCGCTCCAGCATACAGGAATACGGATCTTCGATCAGATAATCATAATCTTCCGAGAGCATACCGACAACTTCGGGATGCTGCACAAATCCGCTCGTTCCCATTTTGAAAGACTGCGATCTGAGCAGCTGATACACCATGGGCGGTCGCGAAAGCACCATATTTGCAGGAGAAAACGGAGATCGGTCCGATTTCAGCTTTGCGCTGAGATCTTTCGCCGCGGCGGCCAGTTTGCCGTAGTCATAGGCACTCTCCACCGGATCAAGTCCGCCGTAAGTCGCCAGCAGATGATTCGGAAACCCGAGGTTCACGGGCACCCGCTTCGGTATGATATTGTGATACAAATCGCGGTAGATTCCGCTTCGTTCTTCCTGTAATTGTTTTACATCATTGTTCATATGGATACCTTCCTTTATTGATTCTTATGATCGGCTTGAGTTTTAAACGCTCAATAGATACTTCCAAATCTCAACATAAAACATACTCATATTTGAAATATATCATTTGAATATCAGAATGTCAATCTAATTTTCAGTAAATTTATATAGTTTTACTGATTTAATCGCAAACAAATCAGTATTTCGTGTACATATTACTGTTAATTCCTTGTGATATCTTTGCGTCGAAATGCTATAATGAGGTATGTATATTAATAAAACAAAAAAGCCTACGCGAGGCGAACAGACAAAGCAGCGGATTTTGGATGCCGCAAAAGTTCTGTTTTATGAAAATGGGTATAACGAAACCACCATACAGTCGATTGCCGACTTGGCTCAGTCAACTTTGGGGGGCATCACCTATCATTTCAGTTCCAAAGAAATGATCGCTTCTTCGATTTTCAATGAGTATATCCGCCGTTTATACGAAATATTATTCGCTTCGGAAGTAAAAAATCAGTCATGGCTGTTTCTGCACTACGTCGTCACCTTGAATTATTACAGACGGTTGTTTGCCGATGCCAATATGGTTCGGTTTTACCGTCAAATCCTCAATGATTATATTTCGTCATATGATATGTATTACGATACCTATCAGCGAATTTATTACAGTCTGGCCGAAGAGGCTCACGTCAAACTCACACCCGCTGAACTGGAGGCAACCATCGTTGCCGATCTGGGCGCAAGACATGAATTTTTTCTCCAGTATCATAAAGGAACGATTAAAATGTCGGTATTGGAGGCTGCTGCATTCATTTTCTCCAATACGGCGCGTATGCTGCGCATCCCCGAAAATATCATCACCGATACCGCAGAACTTGCCATTGCGTACGATCGGAAACATCCGATGAATCACATTAAAATTCTTGTATAACATCAAAATAGATGCGCTTTTATTTCAGCGCGCGGGAATCCCACCGAGACAGTATTCCTCAAACAAACGATGCGGTAAGGATACCGCTTCTTCGATTTCGCAGTTTCCTTCGGGGCAAGCAAACCCACCCGTTTGGACACATATTGCATTTCTGCAACTTACATGTATATAAAAAAAAACGGTCACACTGTAACAGTTTTCGCGAATTGCTTGTTTTCTGCATATCACTGTGCTATCATTATGCATATGAAAAACCATGAGGAAATACCAATGAGATCGTTTGACTACGGCAAACGTGCGGCATCCGTGTTGGATCCGGAGACCGTGAAAATGCTTTGCGAAATTCACGAACTGACAGGAAGACTGCGAAACCTGGAGAATGACAAATCGAGTGTCTTGAGCGGACTTCAGGATGTTGCCAAATTACAGAGCACAGCATCATCCGTACGCATCAACGGTTACGAAACTACCTCCACCCGTCTGAAGGCACTGATGAGCCATCAGATTGAGCCACGCAACCGCGCGGAACGCGAACTGCTCGGCTACGGCGAAGTGCTGGGTATGGTGTATGAATATTCGCTCTATATGGAACTCACACCCGAAATGATCATGCGCCTGTACGGTGATATGCATACATACGTACCTGAAATCGAAACGAACGCATGGCGTACGGAAGACGGGATTCGCAAACGTCCTGGCAGACGGAAAATGCCGAACTATTCGATCGAAACAGCCTGCGCGCAGGACGCACCGCAAATGCTTCGAAAATTGTGCGAAACCTACGAAGAAACCATAAACGAAGAATGTCATGATCCTTTGATCCTGATGGCACTGTTCCATCTGGATTTTCTGTGTATCCGCCCGTTCGCGCACAATAACGGAAAAATAGCAAGAATGGTGCTGATCCTTCAGCTTTTGCGCAGAAGTTGCTTTGCATGCCGCTATATCAGTGTGGATGCCTGCATCGAGAACACAAACGGCGACTATTTCGAATCACTGGAGCAAAGCGGGCACGACTGGCTGAACGAAGAAAACGATGATACCGCATTCGTTCATTATTTTCTGGCTACGATCCTTTCGATTTACAAAGAGTTCGATGCGCGCGTCGAATTCCGCCGAGATAAAATTCAGACAAAAACGGAACGTATCCGCAATGTATTCAATACAAGCGACGATAACGTGGGGAAATCGGATATTATGCGTCAGTGCCCCGACATCAGCATGACCATGGTTGAAAAAACCCTCAGCGATCTGATACGGGAGGGGTATATCGAAAAAATCGGCGGCGGGCGCGGAACGGTCTACCGCAGAACCGTGTCGTATTAAAAAAACGCCTGTAACGGATGCCGTCATCCTGTTATCAAGGCGCTTTATTTTTTTGATTATTGATCCGATTCCCCGTTCTGCACTTCCAGAAAACGATACGCCCACTTCAAATTGACAACCGAAAAATAATTGTCGTACAGCGGCGCAATCTGATTGATAAACATGCCGTACAGCTGCCGATACAGGGATTCATCAAAATCAACAGACGTGCAATGATCCCGCTCGTCCGTAAAATAAAACCGTTCCTGTCCTTCCGATATACCAAAGAATGCCTTTTTGACGGTATAGTCCTCGCGTTCTGCCGTATAATTGCGCAACAGCACAGTTTTGTAGAGTTCGATGATCCGATCGTCTCTTCCTTTTTCCAGGAGCAAAATTTTTTCTTCCAGTTCACTCAGATTCGAAACCAACCGCAGACAAAAGGTTTCCTTCAGTTTTCCCAAAAGTTCGGTGCACTGGCGTTGCGCGGATTGAATCATCTCAAGCGCATTCGGAGTCTGCGGCGGAACAAGATATACCATGAAACGATAACCGATATCTTTATAAACGCAGTCATAGCTGACCGCCATTTCGTGCCCGCATGAAGCGCATCGGTACAAAAAAAGTTCTCTTTGCAGGATTCGATCCCGTACAGTAGGATCGACTGCCGTATTTACGGTCTCAAAGATGTCCATTGCTTGGTATTTTCCGCACACCGGACATGCAATCTGTTCGACTCTTTGTCTCATACTTCCCCCAACTTGCCATTCAATTCCGCTCATATTTACAAAAAATCAGAGCCTCGCTTCCACTTTCAACCGACGGTAACAAAAAATATTATAGCACGATTTTAACGCGCCCGCCGAAAATTAATCGCCTTCTAATCACTCCGATCGCAGCATCGGAAAGAGGCAGTTCCTTTCAGGGGTACCGATGTTGCTTTGCATGATAGGTCGATTGTGTAATCGCAACTGCGCACCATTGAAACTGTGCAGCAGTGATTCCTTTTCCCTGTGTCGAAGTCTCATTCCCGGCGGTTGTTATAATTATTTTGAAAGCTTCCTTTTTCTATAATTTTCAGTTTTTACGGCAAGAAAAATTGTAAACCCTTCGTAATCAGGGTATAATAAAAACATATTAGGGAGACACAATGAGAAAAATCAACCCCACCCAGCAGCATATTCTGCAGGCAGCAAAAGAAGTGTATTACGAGGTCGGTTACAACAAGTCAACATTTCAGATGATCGCCGATCACTCCGGTACTTCACGCAGTCTGATCAATTATTATTATCCGAAAAAACAGGATATTCTCGTAAGTCTCTTGGGAAATTTTCTGGATTCCATCCATAACTATGTGAAATCGCTGCAAAAATATAATTCGCTGATGACCTTCATGCTGACCTACACCATTTATATCATGTCCATGTTTGTTTCGGAGACGACGCGAAGCTTTTATGTGGATGTGCTTTATCGCAATGACCGCGATCTTGCCCCGTACAAAAACTATAATGCACTGTATGTTGACATTATCAAAGAATATAATATCAACCTTTCCGAAGAAGACCTGCTTTATAAAGAAATCGCTATTTTCGGAGCAACCACAGAAATGATGCTGAATTACTGCAACGGGCATATTGCCGTATCCATGCAAAAAATGATCGAACTCCTGTTGCGCGAGGTATCCAATCTTCTTCAGTTGAGCAGTTTTACAATCAATAATACGATATCCGCAATGTGGGATGAATATGATTCACTGGATCGTCCGACCTTCTATTTATTTGAGCAAAAAAAAACGTCTGTATAGACCATATACCCGTTCGACTTGTATCGTTTGATTGATCGAGCCGATCGTCACAGTCATTACCCGGAAAATCATCCGTCCACGGAGGTGATACGATGAAACAGGAACATGACATGCACAGCAGTCCTGCACAAAACACAAACAAAACAAAGCCTGCAAAAAAAGGGCGATTCCGCGGTTGGTACTTCAAGCATCAGCTTCCCGGAGGAAGTATTGCCTTCATACCCGGCTACCAAACCGCTGCCGACGGCACCCGTTCGGCGTTTTTGCAGATCATTACAATGGACCGCTCCGAATATATTGCTTTCCCTTACGAATCATTGTCCTGGCAGAAATCGCCGCTGCGCATTTCACTCGGAAACAATGTGTTTTCCGCCGACGGGATTGATCTGGATGTGCAGACGCCTTCCATCAAAATCGAAGCCACACTCCGCTATGGCGTGCTTGCGCCGCTGAAAAAAAATATCATGGGATTTTTCCGATTTTTACCTTTTATGGAGTGCCGCCACGGCGTGATCAGCATGTACCATGGCGTATCCGGCAAAGTAACCATTGACGGCACGCCGATTTTTTTGCATGACACCTGCGGCTATATCGAAACAGATTGGGGACGATCGTTCCCGAAATCGTATTTATGGACACACTGCGGCACAGATTCCTGCGGCACAAAATCCGTCATGTTGTCGGTTGCACGCATACCTTATCTCGGTCGGGAATTCTGGGGTGTGATTGCGTCCGTAATCGACAACAAAAAAGAATATCGCATTGCGACTTACCGCGGAGCAAAAATCAAAACATTCCGCGAAGGATATGCGGAAATCGTACAGCACAAATACCGCCTTGTATTCGAAGCCGAGAATGAGGGCGGGCAGGAACTGCTTGCCCCGCAAGACGGAAAAATGGATCGCTTGATCCGCGAAAACATCTCCACACTCGGGCATTACCGTTTGTTTTACGAAAACAAATTTTTGTTCGGTATGGACTGCGAGCGCGCAAGCTACGAATACGTGGAATGAAAAAAACGTTATCATATTTCTCGTAATCGCATGGCGTACAAAAGCTCAGTCAAGCATATTTTCTGCACATTTCATACCCAAGCTGTCTGCCTGTTTTTCGCTTAAGCAGACAATCCCTTAGCAATCAGCATCGATTTCAAACATTTTCGGTTTCATAAAAAAACATCAATTGACACTGCATTCTCTGTGTGGTATTGTAGTAGGGTACGCACCCGTTCTTTCGGGAATCGCGTTGGAAGAGTAACGAGGACCACGGAGGTTTTTTATGGCAAAGAACGATCAGCTTTCGGATGTTGAGAACGACGTGCAACCGAACGAAGAAACAAAACAAACACAAACGGATGAAACAACCAAGGACGCGGAAAAAACGACTGTCCTGAGCGCAAAAAACAAAACAATCGAATCCGACAGCAAAGATCAGACGGATGCCGAAGGAAACGAGACGGAAAAACCGATCGGACCGGTTACCTTTGCGATGATCAAGGAACAGTCTGCGAAACTCAAGACCAAACCGCACCACATGAAACTGAAAAAAAATGAGATCGTGCTCTATAGAGGGAAAGACGAAGGACATCCTTCCGATATTCATATTGCATATAAAAACATCCTTCAATTGCGTTTCAGCCCCGGAGAAACACTGCGCAGCGGATTTTTGACCTTTGCAACAAAAGATGCCGCTACCCGAAAAGTTTATACCCTGCCGGATGCGGTTCACAGCAGACACGCTGTGCTGTTTTCCAAAAAACACAATGACGCATTCCGCACTTTCGCAAAAGCACTGGAACGCTTTATGAAAGGCATCAACCCGAAATTCGAAGGGCTCGTTATGCTTGGGAAAGAAGAAGGATATGAGGCGCACGCAAAGGAACAGGAATTAAAGAAAAAACTGACTCAATATAAAAAAGACGGTGTGATTTACTGCCCGATGTGTTACTCGACTGCATATACACAAGTGCATCCCGCTCAGAAAAAGGGGAAACTCAAGCACGAAGACGAATTGCTGCGCTGCAAAAATTGCGGTCATAAATGGCATGTAAAACCCACGAAAGTAAAAAAAGAAATCCCCGTCGAAACAACTGCGGCGGATACGGGAAACACGGAACAATAAGCCAACCCGAACAATGATAAAAAACAAGCCGCTGAGCTATTTCAGCGGCTTTTCTGTTGCGCATTTATTATTTTTGTATCATCCCTTTTGCCTATCGTTCGCTCAATTCTTCCAGTCTTTTCACATCGAGCAGTGAAATTCCGCCGCGGTGCAGCGATACCAGACCCTCACTCTGAAAATAATTCAGCATACGGGTAACGACCTCGCGCGCTGATCCAAGATTCTTCGCAATGAAATCGTGCGTGAGCGTCAGGTTATGCTGTCCCTCGATATCAGCCTGTTCCAACAGGAAAATTGCCAGCCGTTTATCAAAACTCATAAAGAGCACCTGCTCCATAATCCACATGACATCGGAAAATCGGGAGGAAATAATCTGATTCGTAAAATCGGATACCGAAAGATTGTTATGGTTTAATTTATTGTACACAGAAGTCGGAATCAGCAGCACTTCACTGTCTTTTTCCGCCTCGGCAAATACGTCGAATGTAATATTGCGCATGATGCACGCAGCTGAAAAGATACAGATATCCCGCTCAAACAAGCGATACAGCGTAATTTCCTTTCCGGCATCGGAAAGAATGTAAGCACGCACCTGTCCTTCTTTTACAAGCATCACGCCCGAGCAGTCCTCGGACCCTTCGTGAACCATTTCCCCCTTGCGGTACATACGCAACACAACAGAATTTTGCACTTCCTGTTTTTCGTCCGCAGTGAGCAATTTCCAAAACGGCAGTGCTTCTCTGATGTATTCGAGCAGTTCTTCCTTGACAGCCATACCGTCCTCCAATGTTCTCATTCTTCCACATTATACACGATAACCATTCAAAATAAAAGAAGCTTTGCAATAAAAACAGCGCCGTACGGCGAATCGGTATTTTGTTTTTATACCCGTTGAAAGTACCGCCCACCGCAATACCCTGCCGCACAGCATGTGCGCAAAATCCGTCTTACAGCGATCAACCGATGATGACATCCTTTGTTTTATGCAAAAAAAACAGCGCAAATGCGCTGTTTTTGAGTATTTTGCGTTATTTATTCGAGTTCGTCTTCGATCATATCCAGATCGTCATCGATTTCTTTTTCGTCCGATTCATCGCAATCGCAGTCATCGTCTTCCATTTCGATTTCCATGTCATCTTCATCATAATCGTACACAGGGGTTTCTTTTTCAAGAGAAATTTCCGTGTATGCTTTGATACCGGTTCCCGCAGGAATCAGTTTTCCGATGATGATGTTTTCTTTGAGTCCCAACAGCGGATCGACTTTGCCCTTGATTGCAGCATCTGTCAATACGCGAGTTGTTTCCTGGAAGGAAGCAGCGGAGAGGAATGATGATGTTGC
>CAYUFL010000035.1:0-8187 GCA_964444065.1 uncultured Lachnospiraceae bacterium | reverse complement strand
TTTGTGATCCCAAGCAGAATACGATCCGATGTCGCTACCGGCTTACCGAGCGCAATGGCTTCGTTGTTTGCGTCTTCAAATTCGAATTTATCGACTACGCTGCCCGGCAGCATTGCCGTGCCTCCGTTGTCGTCCACACGCAGTTTTCTGAGCATCTGACGAATAATCAGCTCGATGTGCTTATCGCTGATATACACGCCTTGCAGACGGTACACTTTCTGTACTTCCTGCAAGATATATCGCTGTACCGCATCCACGCCTTTGATCGCGATCAAATCGTTTGGATTGATACTGCCTTTTGTCAGACAATCCCCTGCTTTGAGCACGTCGCCGTCTCTGACGATGAGTGTTTCACCGAACGGGATTTCGTATACTTTGTTTTCACCGGCATCGGCAACCACTTCCACAACCTTGCGTTTCTTGTTTTCCGATACGCTCACGGTTCCGTCTATTTCTGTGATCGTCGCAACACCTTTCGGGCGTCTTGCTTCAAACAATTCTTCGACACGCGGCAAACCTTGCGTAATATCGTCTGCACCGGCAACACCGCCGGTATGGAAGGTACGCATGGTCAGCTGAGTACCGGGTTCGCCGATTGACTGAGCGGCAATCGTACCGACAGCTTCGCCGATATTCACCGGTCGGAGCGTTGTCAGATCCATACCGTAGCATCTTTGACAAACGCCGACTTTACTCTGGCAGTTGAACACCGTACGGATGCAGACCGATTCGATTCCTGCTTCCGCAATTTCATCCGCTTTCAGCACGCTGATCATTTCGTTTCGTTTCACGAGTACGTTGCCGTTTCTCGGATCAATGATATCTTCAAACGCGTAGCGTCCTTTGATACGTTCCGGAAGCGTTTCGATCATATCGTTTCCGTTCTTAATTCCGGATACAACAAATCCGACATCGGTGCCGCAATCCACTTCGCGAATAATCTGATCCTGACTGACATCAACAAGACGTCTGGTCAGATATCCGGATTCCGCCGTTCTGAGCGCGGTATCGGCAAGACCTTTTCTGGCTCCGTGTGTAGAGATAAAGAATTCGAGTACGTCAAGACCTTCTCGGAAATTCGATTTGATCGGCAATTCGATGATTTCACCTGTCGGTGAAGCCATCAGTCCGCGCATACCTGCCAACTGACGGATCTGGTTCCTGCTTCCGCGGGCACCGGAGTTTGCCATCATGTTGATCGGGTTCTTCGGATTGAGGTTTTCCATCAGTGCTTTTGTTACTTCGTCGGTTGCAGACGTCCAAACATCGATGGTCTTTTTCTTTCGTTCGTCTTCCGTATACAGACCGCGGGTAAAGCTGGTGTAGATACGGCTGACTTCTTTGTCTGCGCGTGCGAGAATTTCATGCTTCGCATCCGGCACTTCCATATCGGCAATCCCGATTGTAACAGCACCTTTTGTGGAGTAGGAAAATCCGGTACGCTTGATATCATCCAGAAGGATGGAGGTTTTCGCAGCACCCTGCGTCACAAAACAGCGGTAAACAATCTTTGAGAGCATACCCTTATCGACAGCTGTGTCGATTTCGAGTTTAAACATATCATCGATTGTTTCGCGTTTCACGAAACCGAGCACCTGCGGAATAATCTGATTGAACAGGAATCTGCCCACCGTGCTTTCCACGATTCGGGTGTATTGATTGCCTTCGATTTCCTTGGTAACGCGTACTTTCACACGCGCATGCAGATGCACTTGCTTGTTAAAATATGCCATTTCCATTTCATCTTCGTCAGCAAAGAATTTGCCGATTCCGTTTACGTCGGTTTCTTCCATCGTCAGATAATACGATCCGAGAATCATATCCTGAGAAGGAGCCACGACAGGATTTCCGTCCTGCGGTTTGAGGATATTGTACGCAGCCAGCATCAGAATGCGGGCTTCCGATTGCGCTTCCACGGAAAGCGGCACGTGCACTGCCATCTGGTCACCGTCAAAGTCCGCATTGTATGCGGTACAGACGAGCGGATGCAGTTTGATTGCACGACCTTCGACAAGGATCGGTTCAAATGCCTGGATTCCGAGTCGATGCAGCGTTGGCGCACGGTTCAAGAGCACCGGATGATCTTTAATGACATCGTCCAGCACATCCCAGACTTCCGATCTAAGACGCTCCACCATACGTTTTGCGCTTTTGATGTTCTGCGCATATTTTCTCTGCACGAGTTCTCTCATAACAAAGGGTTTGAACAATTCGATCGCCATTTCTTTCGGCAGACCGCACTGATACATTTTCAGTTCCGGTCCGACAACGATAACGGAACGACCGGAATAGTCCACACGTTTGCCGAGCAGATTCTGACGGAATCGTCCCTGTTTTCCTTTGAGCATGTCGGAAAGCGAACGCAGCGGACGGTTTCCGGGTCCCGTAACGGGTCTGCCGCGTCTGCCGTTGTCGATGAGCGCATCGACCGCTTCCTGAAGCATACGTTTTTCGTTCTGTATAATGATATCAGGCGCATCCAGATCCAGCAGTTTCTGGAGTCGGTTGTTTCGGTTGATCACACGTCGGTATAAATCGTTGAGATCGCTTGTCGCAAATCGACCGCCGTCGAGCATGACCATCGGTCTCAATTCCGGCGGAATGACCGGAACCACAGAGAGCACCATATCTTCCGGTTTATTGCCGGAAAGACGGAATGCTTCGATGATCTCAAGCTTGCGGATCGCTTTTACTTTTTTCTGTCCCGAACTGTTTTCGATGAGCTCTTTGAGTTCGACCGATTCCTTTTCGAGATCCACCAGTTTCAATAAGTCGAGAATTGCTTCCGCACCGATTTTTGCAACAAAATCAGTACCGTAACGCATCCGGTTTTCCTTATATTCGCTTTCGGTCAAAAGCTGTTTCGGTTCCAGCGGTGTATTGCCGGGGTTCGTCACAACGTACGCGGCAAAATAGATCACTCGTTCCAAATCACGCGGCGATACTTCCAGGATAATCCCGATTCTGCTCGGAATCCCTTTGAAATACCAGATATGCGTCACCGGAGCCGCCAACTCGATATGCCCCATACGTTCACGGCGCACTTTTGATTTTGTTACTTCAACGCCGCATCGGTCGCAAATGACCCCTTTGTTTTTCACCTGTTTATATTTTCCGCAATGACATTCCCAGTCCTTCATCGGTCCGAAAATACGCTCGCAGAACAAACCGTCTTTTTCAGGCTTCGAAGTCCTGTAGTTGATGGTTTCGGGTTTTTTCACTTCGCCGTATGACCATTCTCTGATCTTTTCCGCCGAAGCCAATCCTATTTTAATTGCTTTAAAATTATTTAATTCGTTCAAGGAAATTCCTCCTGTCGTATCTGTCTGTCGCAAAACTGAATTCTTTAAGCCTTGTTTTGCTTAAAAATCATCGCCGTCATTGCCGCCGAGCAACACGTCCTGCACTGTTTTCACATCGTCGTCTTCATCGGCATTCAATTCTTCGTCGTCCGATTCATCGTCATTCAGATCTTCATCACCCAAATCCTCTTCGTCATCTTCATCATCGATTTCGAAGATGACCGCATCATCTCCGCTGATACGGGAAATGACATGCGCGGGAGGCGCTGCTTCAACATCCTCCGTAATCTCCATAATTTCGTTGTTTTCCGAAAGTACGTTGATATCCAGACACAGACTCTGGAATTCTTTAATCAATACCTTAAAGGATTCCGGAATGCCCGGCTGCGGGATATTTTCTCCTTTGACAATCGCTTCGTAAGCTTTGACTCTGCCGATGACATCATCCGATTTCACCGTCAGAATTTCCTGCAACACATTCGCCGCACCGTATGCTTCGAGTGCCCATACTTCCATTTCACCGAAACGCTGTCCGCCGAACTGTGCTTTTCCGCCGAGCGGCTGCTGCGTAACGAGGGAGTAAGGACCGGTGGAACGGGAATGCATTTTATCATCAACCAAGTGATGCAGTTTGAGCATATACATGTATCCGACCGTAATCGGATTGGCGAATTTCTCTCCGCTTCTTCCGTCGTACAGATCGATTTTCCCTGTTCTGGAGTAATTTGCCTGTTCGAGCAGATCCATCACGTCTTCTTCGTTGGCACCGTCGAATACCGGTGTGGCTATGTGCCACCCGAGCGCGCGGCAAGCAAGCCCGAGATGAGCTTCCAATACCTGTCCGATGTTCATTCGGGACGGTACGCCCAAAGGACTCAGTACAATTTCAAGCGGTGTTCCGTCCGGCAAAAACGGCATGTCTTCTTCCGGAAGGATACGGGAGATAACCCCTTTGTTTCCGTGACGCCCTGCCATTTTATCCCCAACGGATATTTTACGTTTGACGGCAACATACACACGGACGAGTCTGTTTACGCCCGGTTTGAGTTCATCACCGTTTTCTCTTGTAAACACTTTGACATCGACCACGATCCCTGCTTCGCCATGCGGCACTTTCAGCGATGTGTCTCTGACTTCTCTTGCTTTTTCCCCAAAGATAGCACGCAACAGACGTTCTTCTGCGGAAAGATCCGTTTCCCCTTTCGGCGTCACTTTCCCGACCAGGATATCATCGCTGGTTACTTCGGCACCGATACGCACAATTCCGCGCGAATCAAGATTTTTCAGAGCTTCTTCGCCGACATTCGGGATTTCCCGGGTAATTTCTTCGGGACCGAGTTTTGTTTCTCTTGCTTCCGCTTCGTATTCTTCAATATGAATGGAAGTATATACATCGTCTTTCACCAGCTTTTCGCTGATCAGAATCGCATCTTCGTAGTTGTAACCTTCCCAGGTCATGAATCCGATCAAGATATTTCGTCCGAGTGCCAGATCGCCCTTATCGGTGGAAGGTCCGTCCGCAAGGATTTCGCCTTTTACCACTTCCTGTTTGAGCGTCACGATCGGGCGCTGATTGATGCAGGTACCCTGATTGGATCGTTTGAATTTGAGCAGCGGATAGCGTTTGCGTTCCATTGTAACCGAATTTTTCACGACGATTTCGTCCGCCGATACTTTTTCGATATATCCGTCGATTTCACTTGAAATACAAACCCCGGAATCCTTTGCCGTACGGTATTCGATCCCTGTTCCGACGACCGGTGCCTGCGGATTGAGAAGCGGCACCGCCTGACGCTGCATGTTGGAGCCCATCAGCGCACGGTTCGCATCATCGTTTTCGAGGAACGGAATCAGTGATGTCGCGACCGAAACAATCTGTCTCGGCGAGATATCCATGTAATCGACCATTTTCGGCGGCGTTGTTACAAAATCACGCAGTTTTCCGCTTCTTCCGGTTACGAGTTCATGTGTAAATCTGCCCGTTTCATCGAGCGGTTCATTTGCCTGCGCGATGGTATATTTACCTTCTTCGTCCGCAGCAATATAATCGATCTGTCCGGTCACCTGACCTTCCACGACCTTTCGGTACGGGGTTTCGATAAATCCGTATTTATTGACACGCGCATAGGTACTCATCGAACCGATCAATCCGATGTTCGGACCTTCGGGCGTTTCAATCGGGCACACTCTGCCGTAATGGGAGTGATGCACGTCTCGCACATCGAATCCTGCGCGTTCTCGGGAAAGACCGCCGGGTCCGAGTGCGGATAATCTTCGTTTGTGTGTCAGTTCCGCCAGCGGATTTGTCTGATCCATAAACTGGGACAGCTGGGAGGAGCCGAAAAATTCTTTTAAGGACGCGCTGACCGGTCTGATGTTGACCAGTCCCTGCGGTGTAATTTCTGCAGGATCAATGACTGCCATACGTTCGCGCACGACACGTTCCAGTCTGGAAAGACCGATGCGGAACTGGTTCTGAAGCAGTTCGCCGACAGAACGCAGACGTCTGTTGCCCAGATGGTCGATATCGTCGAGTTCTCCGATACCGTGATCCAAACCGAGATTATAATTGACCGCTGCGAGAATATCATCCACGGTAATAATTTTCGGAAGCAATTTCGTGATGCTTTCCTTAAATTCACGTTTCATTTCTTCGGGTTCTTTGCCGCTTGAGAGAATTTCGTTCAAAGCCGCAACATTGACCATTTCGTCCACTTCCGTGTCGGAAATATCAAAAGGCAGTCCGTATTTCACAGCATCCGCCGTGCCGTTGCCGATGACGATAAACTCTTTTCCGTCTTCCACCGCAACTTTGACGCGGTTGATGCCGCAGTGCTGGATTTGCCACGCAGTCGCTTCCGAAATCGTATCTCCGGCAGACACAAGCAGTTCGCCCGTTCTGGGGTCAACGATATTCTGAGAAGATACGCGATCTTTAATGCGTTCCGCAAGTGACAGTTTCTTATTCAGTTTATATCTGCCGACCAGCATCAAATCGTATCGTCGCGGATCAAACAGCATCGAGTTGAACAGCGGTCTTGCACTGTCCACCGTAGCCGGTTCACCCGGTCTGAGACGTTTGTAAATTTCGGTCAGCCCCGTTTCGACGCTGGTAGCGATATCTTTTTGCATCGAAGTAAGCAGGCGTTCTTCTTCACCGAAACAATCAATAATCTGTGCATCGGTACCGAGACCGATGGCACGCAAAAGAACCGAAATCGGTATTTTCCTTGTTCGGTCAACTCGGACATATAAAATATTGTTGGAATCTGTTTCGAATTCGAGCCATGCACCCCTGTTCGGGATAATTTGCGATGAATACAGGTCCTTGCCGTGTTTATCGACTTCTTTGGAGAAATAAGCACCCGGCGAACGGACAAGCTGGCTGACAATGACGCGTTCCGCTCCGTTGATGATGAACGTACCGGTGGTTGTCATCAGCGGAAAATCCGCCATAAATATATTCTGTTCTTTGATTTCGCCTGTCTGCTTATTTGTGAACCGAATTTTAACTTTCAGCGATGTAGAAAAATTCGTATCACGTTCCTTACATTCTTCTACGTCGTATTTCGGTTCGCCGTCGATGCTGTAATCGATAAATTCCAAAAACAGATTTCCTGAGAAATCCACTATCGGGTTGATATCAGTGAATACTTCCCTCAGACCTTTATCCAGAAACCAGTCATATGAGGACTTCTGAATTTCGATCAAATAAGGCAGATCCATTACGTCTTTGATTCTGGAGAAACTCATCCTGGTGCGTTTCCCGATTTGTTCCGGATGTAACAATTTCAACCACTCCTTAAATTCGTTTTAGACGAAAAAAATGCACTCAATGTTCATTTTCTGATGTTTTTTCCTGCATAGATACGAGCCGGAAAAATACGTTCGGCTGCAAAATCACCGTTTCGGAGCGCCTTCGTGAGACAACGATCGAAGCAGATGATTTTAATGATCATCAAGTGTTTCCTCCACCTTTTCTTTGCATGATTCTCAATGCAAAAATCTAGCATTTTATTCATTTCAGTAATTATTTATTATATGACACTTCTTGTCACTTGTCAATCATAACCAAAGAGAAAATTCGAAAAACAATTGACAAATTGTTCAGAATTACTATAATAGATTGCCCGTCTTTCCCTGCTTGGCAAAACTGCGCGATTCAGAATTGACTTTTCTCGAAATAGCGCCTTGTTTGCCGGGTCAAGGCGATGGAACGCTGTCTGCTGCTGTGCTGACTTTCTCAAATCATTTTATTATATCATATATCCGCCGCAGTTCACACATGCGGAACATCCATTCTGTCTGTGATGCTAAAATATACCATTATGGTACCGTCCGCGCTTTTTTATTTGCTATTGTATAGACATGGTGATACATACATTCAATTTTGTTCATGGACAATTCTGTGTCGCAATGTTTTTTTCTTTCCGGTTACAATGCAGCCACTGTAAAAGTAACCTGCGGATCGTGCCGCGCACCCGGACAGAGATGTTTCCACTCCTTGCGACGCCGGGCAGGACTGCACTGTTTTTCCTTTTAATATATGAGATTTTTGGCATATCTCAACTTTTGTATGTGTCCGTTTTCCATGCAACGCATTCTTATCTTTTCCTTTGTTTTTGAAATCTGATTGCAAGTTGAAGCGACATACAAATTTTGTTTAAATCGAGCGATAAATAATTTTTTTTATTGTTTGCAAGCAATTTTTTTGGCTTATTTTCGTCATTTTTATTGAATCGCATCTTGAATTAACGATTGGCGAAAAAATATTATATTCACATCGGTTTATACATATTCTATAATAAGCCCATGATGGTACTTTTTATAAGCGATTATTCCATTAATTATTATTCTGGGAGGAAAACAAAACATGTCAAAAATC